>DATJFH010000062.1:0-4292 GCA_035495815.1 Bryobacteraceae bacterium | reverse complement strand
TTCACGCCCGAAGCGCCTGCGGGCACGGGAGCCAAGTGGCTGGTGTCGAAGGGCAGCGGAGTCCGTCCCATTTGGCGGCCGGACGGCAAGGAGTTGTTCTACGTCACTCTGAACTCCCAGGTCATGGCCGTGGATATCGATACCAGCAAGGGGTTCCAGGCCGGGACGCCACGGCGCATGTTCACCGCTCCAGGGACGACGTTAACCTCGGGCTGGGACCTGTCGCCCGACGGCAAGCGCTTCCTGTTCGTCGCCTCGCCGAACTCCGGCCGTACCATCCCGTTTACCGTGGTCCTCAACTGGGCCGCGGGACTGAAGAAGTAGGCGGTGTCACTGCCTCCATTCGCCCGGATGTTACAGTTTCCTATATGGCCGGGAATACAGGTGACCAGGGCGAAATCACGCGCCTGTTGGGCGAACTGGGACGCGGCGATAAGGACGCCGTCAACCAGCTTTTGCCGCTGGTCTATGACGAGCTGCACCGCCTGGCCCGCTCCTATTTCCGCCGGGAGCGCGGCGAGCACACGCTGCAGCCCACGGCTCTGGTTCACGAGGCTTACATCCGCCTGGTCGACCAGCGCGCGCCGCTCGAAAGCCGGGGACATTTCCTGGCGGTGGCGGCCACCCAGATGCGCCGGATTCTGCTGGACTACGCGCGCAAACATGGGGCGGCACGGCGGGGCAGCGCGGGACAGAAAGTATTGCTTGAAGACACCATGGCCATCTCGCACCAGAAGCCGGTGGACATCATCGCGCTGGATGCCGCTTTGAAGAAGCTCAACGGCCTGGATGCCGGCCAGTCCCAGGTCGTCGAGCTGCGGTTCTTCGGAGGATTATCGGTAGAGGAAACGGCGGAAGTAATGGGCGTTTCGCCGGCCACAGTCAAGCGCGGCTGGAGCTCGGCGCGCGCGTTCCTGCATAGAGAAATTACGGGAGGCTCTCTTGACGCCCGAGCGATGGGCGCAGATTCGTCAGATCTTTGACGGCGCCGTGGAACGGCCTGAAGTAGACCGGGCGGCGTACCTGCGTGTGACGTGCGCCCGCGACGACGAACTGCGCCGCGAGGTGGAAAGCCTGCTCTCGAGCCACGAGTCGGCCGGCGACTTCCTCGACAAGCCCGCGGCCAATATCTGCGAGGCTCTCTCCGGAACAACGCGCACGCTGGTCAGCTCCAGCGTGGAGCTTCCCGAATATCCGCCGGGTTATCGAGTCGGACCGTACGAATTGCAAAAATGCATTGGGCGCGGCGGCATGGGATCTGTGTGGCTGGCGACGCGCTTCGACAGCGACTTCAAGAAGAAGGTGGCCATCAAACTGGTCAAGCGCGGCATGGATACGCAGGAAATCCTGCGTCGCTTCCGCCTGGAGCGCCAGGTGCTCGCCGGGCTGACGCATTCCAATATCGCCGCGCTGATCGATGGCGGATCCACGCCCGACGGCCTGCCCTACCTGGTGATGGAGTACGTCGAAGGAATCCGTATCGATCGCTACTGCGAGACACATAAAAGCACCATCACCGAGCGGCTGAAATTATTCCGCGACGTGTGTGCGGCGGTGCAGTACGCCCACGGAAATCTGGTGGTCCACCGCGATCTCAAGGCAGGCAACATTCTGGTCACGGCGGAAGGCGTCCCCAAGCTTCTGGATTTCGGCATCGCCAAGCTTATCCGCACCGAATTCTCCACGCTGGCGGCGGCCGAGACGCGCCCCGAGCTGCGTCCCATGACGCTCGACTACGCCAGTCCCGAGCAGGTGCGCGGCGAGCCGATCACCACCGCTACCGACGTCTATTCCCTGGGCGTGCTGCTGTACAAACTGCTGACTGGAAAATCGCCCTACGGGCCGGGAACGCGGTCCGACAGCGCGCTGCGCAAAGCCATCTGCGAACAGGAGCCTCTCAAGCCCAGCGCCGTGGTGCTGAGCGACGAGAAGGCAGTGATCCCGCAGGCCACGCAGAAAATCGACATTTCCGAAGAGGAGACGCGCGATAAAGCCCGCCGCCGTCTGAAGAAGAAACTGGCCGGCGACCTGGACATGATCGTTTTGATGGCGCTGCGCAAGGACGCGCTGCGCCGCTACGCATCGGTCGAGCAGTTTTCCGAGGATATCCGCCGGTATCTGGAAGGCCGGCCGGTCATCGCCCGGAGCGATACGTTCGGTTACCGGGCTACCAGATTCGTCCGCCGCAACGCCGCGGCTGTCGCTGCCGCCGCAGTCGTCGCCGTGACTATGTTCGCCGCGACCATTTTTGAGGAGCAGTCCGCGGCGCGCGCCGCGCTGAAGGAGGCTGCCGCGGAAGAGCGCATTAAGGTGATCGAAGCCGAATCTCTCCGCCAGCAGATCGAACTGTCGAACTCTTACTACGCTCTCGCCGAATCGCAAAACCCGGCCGCCGCGCTTCAAACCTATCGGGCGGCGCTGGCTTCCTTCCGGGCGTTTGAGCGAACCCATCCCGGCGATCAGCAAGCGTCTGCGTTCATCGCACGTACTGCCATGAAAGTCGCCGAGCTTGCCCCGGAAGAGGCGCTGAACCTGTTCACGGAGGCGCGGTCCCGAACAGAACCTCTGGCCAACGCCGATCCGGGCGATTACTTGGCCGCATTACTCGGGCTGGGCCGCGCGCAGCTCAAAAGCCGGGACGTGCTGGGGTCCCTGGCCAGCTTCAGCCGGGCGCTGCAAGTCGCCGAAGCCCACGGAAACCGGCGCGATCTGGCAGCATCGAACTACTGGGTCGGAACGGTCCTGGCCTACAACGGCGAGACCGAAGCCGGCGCCGCAAAGCTGCGAAAAGCGTTCGAGCTGTATCGCGACCTGGCGGGCCGTCCGGTGAATAGCGTGGAGGATTCGCCCGCCGGATATCGCAAAGCGCTGGCGGATCTGGCCGCGCAGGCTCCGCCCGATCTTCGCAAGGCAATTGAAATCCAGTTGCGCGAGTTCGCCCCCGGTTGACGTAGGCCGCTTCAAACTTTTCGATCAAGTAAACTGAGCTGAACCATGCCCCTTTCGATCGGCGACAAGCTCGGTCCTTATGAAGTTCTGTCCCTGCTCGGCCAGGGCGGGATGGGCGAGGTCTATCGCGCCCGCGACACGACGCTCAAGCGTGACGTGGCGCTCAAAGTCCTGCCGGCGACATTCCTCCGCGATCACGAACGCATGGCTCGCTTTCAGAGGGAGGCCGAAGTTCTCGCTTCGCTCGATCATCCCAACATCGGACATATTCACGGCATCGTGGATTCCGAAGACTCGCGCGGGTTAGTCCTCGCCCTCATCGAAGGGCCGACGCTGGCGGATCGCATTGCAGCGGGTCCGATGCCAATCGAGGAAGCCGTCGCGATCTCGAAACAGATCATCGAAGCCCTGGAATACGCCCACGACCGGGGCGTGGTGCATCGCGATCTGAAACCCGCCAACATCAAGATCACTCCCGAGGGCGTCGTGAAGGTCCTGGATTTCGGCCTGGCCAAGGTGCTCGAAGACGAGCCGCCGCCCTCATCGTTGGGAAACTCGCCGACGCTGACCATGGGGCATACCCGCACGGGAGTCATTCTGGGCACCGCTGCGTACATGTCACCCGAGCAGGCTGTGGGGCGAACCGTCGACCGGCGCAGCGATATTTTCTCCTTCGGCGCGGTCCTGTTTGAGATGCTCGCGGGCGCACACGCCTTCCCCGGAGCGACGACCCCGGACACCCTGGAAGCCGTCGTCAAGAGCGACCCCGATTGGTCCAAGCTGCCTTCCGGAACGCCCGCGTATTTGCGGAGGCTGCTGCAGCGGACTCTCGTCAAGGATCGCAGACAGAGGCTGCAAGCGATCGGCGAAGCGCGGATTCTGTTGGAGAATCCACCGATTGCGGAGCCTGTCGCGGTGCAGGAAGCAGCAGCGCCACGATCGCGGCTGGCTTGGGGTCTGGCCGGACTGCTCGCGCTAGCCGCGGCGGTGCTCGCGTGGATACACTTCCGCGAGACGCCGCCCGAATCGCAAGTGGTTCGCACGGCCATTCTGGCTCCCGAGAAATCGGTCTTCAGCTCCGAAGCGGACGGTGGTCCGATGGCGCTCTCGCCGGACGGGAAGCGTATCGTATTCTTTGCGACGGGTGAAGATGGCAAGAGCGAGTTGTGGATCAGGCCGCTCGACGCAGCCACCGCGCAACCCGTGCAGGGCAGCGGGGGCGGCAGCTTTCCCTTCTGGTCGCCGGATAGCCGCTACCTCGCCTTCTTCGCGGGCGGGAAGCTCAAGAAGATCGACACAGCGGGAGGTCCGCCGGTTACGCTGGCGGAGGCGGCCAATCCACG
>DATJFH010000061.1:0-55153 GCA_035495815.1 Bryobacteraceae bacterium | reverse complement strand
CGGGCCCAATTACCTGGTGATGGAGCTGGTGGAGGGCGAGACCATCGCCGCCCGGCTGAAAAGCGGACCTGTCCCGCTCGAGACCGCGATCCTTTATGCTTCCCAGATCGTAGCTGCGCTTGTTGAGGCGCATGGCAAAGGTATCCTGCATCGCGACCTGAAACCGGGCAATATCATGATTGCCAGATCCGGTATCAAGGTTCTGGATTTCGGCTTGGCCAAATCGGGCCGGGACGAATCCGTCACCACCAGCCGCGTCGCGCTGGGAACGCCCGCATATATGGCGCCCGAGCAGAGGGAAGGAAAACCCGCGGATGTCCGCTCGGACATCTATTCCTTCGGCTGCGTTCTCTATGAGATGGTGACCGGCGCTCGAATCGCGTTCCAGAGGAAGCGCCTCCCGTCGCGGCAGCTCGAGAGAATCCTGGCCCGCTGTCTGGAAGAGAATCCGGAACGCCGCTGGCAATCCGCTGTCGATTTGGAGCGGGAACTCGGGCGGGTAGTGGTTGGTCCGGGCCCCCGGACGTTTGTTTCCGCCGCCGCCGCTCTGCTGGCGCTGGTTGCCGGAGTAGCCTATTTCTACTCCCATCGTGCCCCGAAACTCACCGACAAGGACATCCTTGTCCTCGCCGATTTCGTCAACCGCACCGGCGATCCCATCTTTGACGGTACCTTGCGGCAGGGCTTCGCGATCCAACTCGAGCAGTCGCCGTTTCTCAAGATCATGGATGACGAGCAGATGCATCGCGTTCTTCGCCTGATGAGTCTTCGTCCCGACACCCGCGTCACCAGTGAAGTCGCCCGCGAGATCTGCGTGCGGGAAGGAGCCGCGGCCACCATCGGCGGCGCGATCGCGAGCCTCGGAACAAGCTATGTCGTCACGCTCCAGGCAGTCGCTTGCCGGGACGGCGCCACGCTCGCCAGGGAACAGGTCCAGGCCGACGGCAAGGAGCGCGTTCTGAACGCGGTCGGAACCGCGGCGGCGGCCATGCGGGCAAGGCTCGGTGAGTCACGCAACTCCATTCAGATGCTCAATCGCCCGCTGGAACAGGCTACCACCTCATCGCTGGAGGCGCTGCAGACCTATACGGCGGCTTATGACGAGATGAGCCAGGGCCGTTTTGCAGCCACGGTTCCCTTGTGGGAGCGCGCAATCGCGATCGACCCCAACTTCGCGATGGCTTACTATTACCTTGGCGTCGCCTTCGACCAGGCCGGCGACATGGCGCGCAAGCGCGAATGTGCGATCCGGGCTTTCCGTCTGATCGACAGGGTCTCCGAGCACGAGCGGGCCAACATCACTGGGTTCTACCACACAGTCTTGGGCGAAGCCGACAAGGCGATTGACGTCTACCAATCGGGTGTCCGCAACTATCCCCGGTTCTGGGGATTCCACAACCAGCTGGCCACCACCTACATCGACTTGGGACGATATGAAGACGCGCTGAAAGAGGGCTTGGAAGCCTCCCTGCTGGCGCCCAGCGTCGAACCTCCGTATCGCCGTCAGTTGGACGCCTACATCTGCCTGGACCGGCTTTCCGAGGCCAGGCAATTGGCGGGAAAACTGCGCGCCGGCGGACTCGACGGTGTGAGGATCCACCAGCGCTTCCTACAGATGGCCTACGTCGAGGAAGACCGGGAAGCCATATCGAAGGAGATTCGATGGTTCGCGGGCAAGCCCTCCGAGTACATCAGCCTGGGCTTGCAAGCCGCCTACCTCAATGTCCACGGGCGGCGTCTGGAATCGCAAAAGTTGTTCCAGCGGGCCGCCGCGGCAGCGCTCCGCCTGGGATTGAGCAACGCCGCCTCGGAGCTCGAGGAAGCCGATGCGCGTGCGGACGCGCTGTCAGGCGATTGCCGCTCCGCGCGCCGCCTGGGACGTCCCGCCCTCGCGCTGGCGCTGTGCCGCGACGCGCTGCGGGCGGAAAAACTCGCCGCGGATTCTTCCAAGCTCTTTCCCAACGGGACGCTTTGGAATGCCGTGCAATTACCCGCGATTCGCGCCGCGATCGCCCTCGATCGCGATCGGCCGGCCAGGGGCGTGGAACTGCTGATCTCGGCCCTACCCTATGAGCGCGCCAATCTGGAGACGATCTATCTGCGCGGCTTGGCTTACCTGCGCCTGAAGCAAGGCAAGGAGGCGGCCGCTGAGTTCCATAAGATTCTGGATCACAAAGGCGCGAATTGGGCCAGCGCCTGGCGCTACCCGTATTGGGGACAGTTCTATGCGCTGTCCCGGCTAGGGTTGGCGCGCAGCGCCTCGGTCACGCATGACGCCGCCGCGGCGAAGAAGGCGTTCCAGGATTTCTTCGAGCTCTGGAAGGACGCCGATCCGGATCTGCCGGTTCTTCGGCAGGCCAAGGCGGAATACGCGATGCTGCAGTGAAGTGAGCTATTTAGGCGCCCCCTCCCGCCGCCGTAATTTTCATTCCCGCCGGGAACGAAAATACTTGTCCCCTGCTGGCAGACACTTAGGCTCCCGGCCCCCCTTCCCGGCCGGCCGCCGCATGGTAAGGTGAAGCCGGAACGCGCTCTTCCGCAATCCGACAAAATTCATCACATTCGACACCTCTACTGTAGAATCGCGTCCCATGCATCGTCGCCATTCATCGGAATTCATCGCTTTCATCGCATTCGTCGCGTTTGCCCCGCCCGGATTGGCTTTGTTCGTTCCACTCCGCGGGAGTTACCATGAGGCAGGCGCCGATGCCTGAGCTGCCCGAAGTCGAAGCCGTCTGCCGCCGGCTGCGCAAGCAGGCCGCCGGCGCCACCCTGGCCGCGGCCCACATCGAGCGCCGGCGCATCACCTCCCCCCAGGACCCGGCCCGGGTCGAATCCCGCCTCGCCGGCCGGACCATCGAGCGCATCGGCCGCCGCGGCAAGAACATCCTCGTCATCCTCTCCGGCGGACTCGCCATGCGCGTCCACCTCCGCATGACCGGCAATCTCTACGTCATCCCGGATTTCCGCCTCCGCCCCGCCCGCTCCAGCGCCTGGTTCGAATTCACCGACGGCCGCGGCCTCCTCTTCGAAGATCCGCGCGGGCTCGGAGCCCTCACCGTCCACGACAGTCCGGAGATCGAGGGTATCGGCCCCGAGCCCCTCTCCCGCGAATTCACGGCCGAGGCTTTCATCCGCGCCGCCGCCGCTTCCCGACGGCCCGCCAAGCTTTACCTCATGGACCAGCGCCGCATCGCCGGCCTCGGCAACATCTATGCCGCCGAAGCCCTGTTCACCGCCGGCATCCATCCGGGTAAGCCCATCGGATCCGTCAGCCGCCCCCGCCTCGCCGCGCTCCATGCCGCCATTGTCGGGATTCTCCGCGATGCGGTAAAATCAGCAGTTAGAGCTTATTCACGGCCCGGAGGCTTCCAGGAAGCCGAGGAGTTCATGCCCGCGGTCTACGGCCGTGAAGGAGATCTCTGCGGCCGGTGCGGCGGCGTCATCCGCCGCATTCCGCAAGGCGGGCGCTCCACGTACTATTGCCCGAAGTGCCAGCGCTGAGGATTCATGACTGAGACTTCCGCCATCAGCAGAGCCGCCGCGTTTCGCGAGCAGCTCACACGCCGCGTCATGGTCGCCGACGGGGCCATGGGTACCATGCTCTACGATCGCGGCGTCTTCATCAATCGCTGCTACGACGAGTTGAACGTCGCCTCCCCCGATCTGGTCCGGCAGATCCATATCGACTACGTCAAAGCCGGCGCCGAGATCCTCGAGACCAATACCTTCGGCGCCAACCGCATGCGCCTCGCCGCTTTCGGCCTGGGCGAAAAAATCCGGGCCGTCAATCACGCCGGCGTCCGCCTCGCCCGCGAGGCCGCTCGCGATATCGCCTACGTCGCCGGCGCCGTCGGCCCACTCGGTGTCAATATCGAGCCCCTCGGCCCCACCTCCTTCGCCGAAGCCCGCTCCATCTTTCAGGAGCAGGTCGAATATCTGGTCGAGGCGGGCGTCGACCTGCTCGTTCTCGAGACGTTCTATAACCTCGATGAGCTGCGCGAAGCCGTGTTCGCCGCCCGCCAGGCCGCCGGACCCGGGATGGTCATCGTCGCCCAGGTCACCATCGACGACTACGGCAATCTGCGCGGCGGCGCCGACACCGAAACCTTTACCCGCCGCCTCGACGAATGGCCCGTCGACGTCATCGGCGCCAACTGCTCGGCCGGTCCCAAAGTCATGCTCGAGACCATCGAGCGCATGATGCGATACTCCGCCAAGCCCATGAGCGCCATGCCCAACGCCGGACACCCCCAGCGCGTCGAAGGCCGCAGTATCTATCTCTGCTCCCCCGAATACATGGCCCAGTACGCGCGCCGCTTTCTGTGGGCCGGAGTCAAAGTCATCGGCGGCTGCTGCGGCACCACCCCCGAGCACATCAAGCTGATCCGCTCCGAAGCGCGCTCCCTGCAGCCCGGACTGACCCACACCGCCGTCTCCACCCCGGTCTACGAAGCCCACGGCGTCAAGCCCGCTCAGAAGCTCCCCAAGATTCCCGTCCAGGATAAATCCGGACTCGGCGCCAAGCTGGCCGCCGGCAAATTCGTCTCCTTCGTCGAAATCCTGCCGCCCCGCGGCGTGGACGCCTCTAAAGAAATCGCCGGCGCCGCCCTGTGCAAGGCTCACGGCATCGACTGCATCAACGTCCCCGACGGCCCCCGCGCCAGCGCCCGCATGAGCTCCCAGGTCACCTGCCAGCTCATCCAGCGCGAAGCCGGGATCGAAGCCGTCAACCACTTCTGCTGCCGGGACCGCAATATTCTCGGCATCCAGTCCGAGTTGCTCGGCGGTCACGCCGCCGGCGTCCGCAACCTGATCTGCATCACCGGCGATCCGCCCCGCATGGGACCCAACCTCAACGCCACCGCCGTCTTCGATGTCGACGCCATCGGCCTCGTCAACATCGTCAACAACCTGAATCACGGGCTCGATATCAGCGGAAATCCCATGGGCTCCCAAACCGCGCTCCTGCTCGGAGTGGGGGCCAACCCCGGCGCCCTCAACCTCGATGAAGAGATCCACCGCTTCGAGCTCAAGGTCCAGGCCGGCGCCGAGTACGCCGTCACCCAGCCCGTGTTCGACCTCGATCTGCTCGAACGCTTCCTGAAGCGCATCGAGCGCTTCCGCGTGCCGGTCATCTGCGGGATCTGGCCGCTCACCAGCTTCCGCAACGCCGAGTTCATGGTCAACGAGCTGCGCGTGCCCGTCCCCGATCATTTCATGGAGCGGATGAAAAAAGCGGACAACGCCGACAAGGCGCGCGCCGAGGGCGTCGACATCGCCCGCGAGATGACCCTGCGCGTGCGGAGCATGGTGCAGGGCGTCCAGTTGAGCGCCCCCTTCGGACGCTACCAGATGGCCATCGAGGTGGCCGAAGCGATCGGTCCGCGATAAAAATGGCTACGGATCTCATCGAAATCGACGCGGAGAAACCGGATGCCGCCGCCATTGAAAAGGCCGCCGCCATGCTTCGCAAGGGCCGCGTCGTCGCCATCCCGACCGACGCCCTCTATACGCTCGTGGCCGATCCGTTCAACCTGCGCGCCGTCAGCCGCGTGTTCGTCGCCAAGGGCCGGGACATGCATCGCTCCCTGCCCCTGCTCATCAGCGATTCGCTGATGGCCGAGGAGCTGGCCAAAGATCTGTCGGTCCGCTTCTTCCTGCTCGCCCGCCGCTTCTGGCCGGGACCGCTCACCGTCATCGTGCCCGCCTCCCCCCGGGTGCCGCTGCGCGTCACCGGCAATACCGGCCGGCTCGCCGTCCGGCAGTCCCGCTCCGCCGTCGCCGACGCGCTGGTCGCCCGGTTGAATCAGCCCCTCATCTCCACCAGCGCCAACATCTCCGGCCAGCCGACCTGCCGTTCCGGCATCGATGTCTTCGGAACCATGGACGGCCGCGTCGACATGGTGCTCGACGGCGGGCTCTGCACCGGCCAGGGCGCCACCACCGTGGACGTCACCGAGCCCTCCTGGCGGCTGGTGAAGGAGGGCGCCATCTCGGAGAAGGAAATCGCCGAGTGCCTCGAAGGCTCCTAGCCGCCGCCCTCCTGGCTCTGCGGGCGGCCGGCTGCGCGGGCGCGGATCTGGAAATCGGATTCTCCGCGATCGGCAAGGCCCTCGCCCTGCAGGTCTTCACCCAGGACGGCCGCAAGTACGTCCTCGGCGACGGGAAGCAGCGCTGCAACTTCGCCTACCTCGAACATCCCCAGATCAGCGGCGCCGGCGGACGCCTCGGCATCCGCGCCCGGTTCACCGGCCGGTCCGCCCGGAACTTCTTCGGACGCTGCGTCGGCCTGGGCGATTCCTTCGACCTCCAGATCTTCGCCACCCCCTACTTCCACGACGGCGTGATCGGCCTCCGGGATGTCCGCGTCGAGAGCATTAACAAGGATGGTGTCTACATCCGGATGGTGCGCGCCGCCCTCGCCAACAGCCTGGCCACCGACTTTCAATACCGCGTGGCCGAGGACGCCAAACGCATCCTCGAAGCCCCTTCCCGCGAGACGCTGCCGCTGCGCCAGGAGCTGCGCAACTTCAACGTCCGCGGCATCCGCGTCACCTCCGACGCCGTGGTCCTCTCGCTGGACTTCACGCTGTCTGTACAATGATGAAAATGAAAAGGTTTTCATCTTTGAGCGCGATCCGGCCGATTTCGCACAGAGCGGTGGTTATCCACCACCCGGCGAGCCTCGCCATTCTCTTCAATTAACTGTAAATTAAGCACTTATTGTTTGGCTAGCCGAGTGCAATAACAGGGGCAGGAGGAAGGGAACAATGCTTAAGAAACTGTTGCTTGGTACGGTGCTAGCGGGTAGCTCGATGTTTGCCGCGACCCACTTTTCGATTGGAATCGGTGTCGGTGGTTACGGCTACGTGCCGCCGCCGGTAGTCTATGCTCCGCCGGTGGTAGCTTACGCTCCGCCGGTCGTTTATGCCCGTCCGCCGATCCCCGGCCCCGGCTATTATTGGGTTGACGGCTATTGGTACAACGTCGGTCCGCGGCGCCTGTGGCGCGCCGGGTACTGGCGCGCGCCCGTCCGCTCGTATCGCGTAGCCCCGAGATACGGCTACGGCTCCGGTTACGGTTACGGCTACCGCGGCCGCCACTAAACCGAACCATTCCCGGACACCCACGAAGGCGGAGCCCCGAGGACTCCGCCTTTTGTGTGTCTGGACATGAGCCGGCCGGGAAGGATTTCGCGCTCTCTTTACTTAGAGGAGAGAGGAGACAATCATGATCTGGTTCGCCCACGCACTGCCGCTCGGGATCGTGTTCGCCCTGTTCCTTGCGATGCTGTCCAACCACCCGCCCGCCGCCTCGGCCGACTGAGTCCTACCCCGCGATGTCGTAGGTGGTCAGTTCCACCTGGTAGCCGTCGGGATCCTGCAGGTAGATGGAATGGGAGAGCGTATGGTCCTGAAATTCGAAATCGACACCCCGCGCCCGCAGCTCGTCCCGCGCGGCGGCGAAGCCGGCCCGGTCCACCTGAAATGCGAAGTGCCGCATGATGGCTGCCCCGCGGCAGTCCGGCGCGGCGCTCACCTTGCCCGACGAGTGGAATAGCGCCACCGCCGTTTCGCCCGCGTACATCATGACCGGGTAGTCGCCCCAGGTTTCCTGGTGGCGGCGCTCGAGTCCCAGCACGTCGCGATACCAGGCGATCGACCGCTCCAGATCGCGAACCGTCAGCGCCACGTGGTCGAGCCGCTTGACTTCGAACACGGTGCGGCTAGTTCATCCCGCACATGCCGGGACTGCCGCACATCCCCCGCCCGCAGACAGGAGTCTCCTGACGAGACTCACCGCCGCCGTTGGCCGGGGCCGAGAACGTCGAATACTCCTGGCTCACGTGCTTCTGTCCGCAGGACGGGCAGTTCACGTCCGCGCTCTCGGCCGCCCGGCGCACCAGCTTCTCGAACCTGGTGTTGCAATCCTGGCACTTGTATTCGTAAATAGGCATAGGTTATTCAGTCAGCAATACACATATCTTATCAAGAACCGACCGCACTTCGGCCGAACGGGCGTCCTGATTATTGGCCAGAAAGGAGAACGCCAGCACGCTCCCGTCGCCGCGTTCGGCGTAGCCGGAAAGCGAGTTGACGTGCGTCAGCGCGCCGGTCTTGGCTAAGACCCGTCCGGCCGCGCTGGTCTTGCGGAAGCGCACTTTCAGGCTGCCGTCCTGACCGCCCACCGGCAGCAGGCTCAGCCAGTCCTTCCGGTACGGCGAGTTGTACATGAACTGAAGCAGCTTCACCACCGCGCCGGGCGTCACCAGGTTCTTGCGGGAGAGTCCCGAGCCATCGGCCAGATAATACTCCTCCTTCGTCACACCGGCCTCTTCGAGGAAAGTCTTCATCTCCGCCAGGCCGGCCTGCGCGCTGCCCACGCCCCGCCGGTCGCGGGCTACCGCCCGCAGCATCAGCTCGGCGTGCAGGTTCTGGCTCACCTTCGAGGTCACCTGCAGATCCTCGATCAGCGGCGCCGAATCGAGCCGCGCCAGTTCCACTCCGGACGCCGGTTCCACCTGCTCGCCGGGAAGCGCGTGCCGGGCCGCTGCCTCGCCCCGAATCGCCACGCCCCGCCGCGTCAGCGCCTCCCGCAGCGCCTCGGCCGCGTACAGCGCCGGATCGTGAATCGACAGGCTGGCGGCCAGCGCCGCTCCCTTCGCCGGAAGCGTGCCCCAGATGCGCACCTGCCTCGAGCCGGGCTCCCGCTCCACGTGGATGCTCCGCGTCCTGCCCGTCCGGATCCGGTTGTCGATGTGGTAGAACTCGAGCGGCGGATCGACCGAGATGCGGATCGGATCGCCCGGCTCCGCCCGCAGCAGGAAGGTGTTGTCGTTGATCGTCAGCGCGCTGACCGGCGCGCCGTATCCCCAGATCTGATCGCCCAGTCCCCAGCCGTCCGGATAAGGGTCCCAGATGTAGGCGCTGTCATCCCCGACGATGTCGCCGTCGATCCGCCGCACCCCCCGGGCCACCACCTGATCGGCCAGCGCCTCGATCGCCTGCAGTCCGTCGCCCGCCTTTGAATCCACGCGGTACGGCAGTTCGCGGCCGGACAGGTTCGGGTCGCCGCCGCCGACCAGAGTCAGCGCGCCGTCGATGCGCCCGCCCGGGTCCGGCCCGCGCCCGGCGATCACGGTCGTGTGGAAGCGGCGCCCGGGACCCAGGCGGGTGAGGGCCAGCGCCGTCGTGAACAGCTTCGAGTTGGATGCCGGGACGAACAGCCGATCCGCGTTGCTCTCGAATACGACTTGGCCCGAAGCCACCTCGACAATCCGCAGTCCCAGGTATCCGCGCCGTAATGCGTCGGCTTCGTCCAGCACCTGCTGGATCTTCGCCGGCAGCCCCGACGCCCCCGCTGTTCCGGCCAGAAGCAGACCCACATACGCCGGAAGCAGACGCCCATGCATGCGCGGTTTCATCCTCCGATCTTCGATTCCAGCCAGATCAGCAGCACCAAAACGAAAACCATGATCGTCCCGGCGAGCGGCAGCACCATCACCGCCCCCACCCCCCAGATGCCCGCGGCGTATCCCAGAGCCGCCGGCGCCAGCATGGCGCCGATCAGCGCGAAGCAGAAGATGCCGTTGAACAGGCCCGGATGATAGTAAGTGAACCGGTGGCCGATCTTCTCCGAGACCAGCGGATAGATCGTCGCGAACCCGGCGCCGGTCAGCAGGATCCCGATCACGGCGCCGAACTGGTTGTCGGTGGCAAGCAGCAGGATGCAGCCGAACATGGCGGCCGCGGCGCTCGACAGCAGCACGCGCCCATGCGACATCCGCCGCAGAACGGCGATGGCCGCGATCCGCCCCAGCATCAGCGCCAGCCAGTAGGCCGCCAGAATCTCAAGGGCTGCCTCCGGGCTGGCACCCAGGCGGTGAATCAGGAAAATGGGCAGCCATCCGGCGATCGACCATTCGTTGCCGAACTGGAAGAACAGCAGCAAGGCCAGCAGGACCGCGCCCCGGCTCCGGAAATCCCGCAGGGCCTCCCGGAACGTCGGTCCCTTTGGGATCTCCACGGGCGGGAAGACGGTGTTGGCGAACAGCGCCGTGAACAGCGCGGGCGGCAGCGCCGCCAGCACCAGGATCGAAGTGACTCCGTAGCTGTTGAAGGTACCGGCCACCAGCAGAGTGATCAGCAGGCAACCCAGCCCGAAGACGATCCCGCCCAGGTTGACGGTGGCGGCCGGGTCCAGGTGGTAGATGGTGGAGATGGCTTGAAAGATCCCGCTGTTGAGCAGCCCCATCGCCAGACCGACCAGGGCCAGGCCGCCCATCCGCCACAAGTCGGGCAACGGCGGCGGCGCGAAAGCCAGGAACACCAGCGCGGCGCTGGCCAGTCCGGAGCCGAGGATCAGCACGAAACCGACGCCTTTGCGCGGCAGCAGCCGCCGGCCCACCTCCACCGAGAACAGCACCCCGATGGCGAAGCTCAGGAAGTAGTTGCCGATGGTGACGAAGTCGAATTTGAGATGATAGCCCCAGGCCGGCAGAATGGCGCCCAGCAACGAGGCCAGCAGCCCGGAGAGTCCGAATCCGGCCAGCGCCCTTCGGGCCGACGGCGCATGCAGCAGCGACCTGCCCGCTTCGAGGCTTACCTGAGTAGAGCCCACTTGATCATTGTAGCGCTCCGGATTTGCGTAGCCTGTTCCATTCCGAAATACGATTTTCCGGAATGAAAACAGGCCCTCCGCTTTGACGATAAGAAACCATTAAGATTCCGCCGCGGAATGAGTTGGCCATCCACGTGCTTGGAAACAAGCGAGTTCTTTGCTTTGGTGCGTTGCCTCCTCTTTTTGGCCAGCCCCGCTCCGTAATATGAGCGGGGCTCTTTTTTTGGGTAGGCCTAGTGATGGGGGCCGCGCCAGTCCTTGCAGTCCGCCGGGGCCTTGCTGTAACGGGACATGTATAAGGTGGAGCAGAAGCCCGAGACGTGGAAATCCGCTCCCTTGGAGTCGATGCGGGTGTACACCATGGTGGTTTCGCCATTGTCCAGCGTACCCTTCCATTCGCAATGCCGGGAGGTTTCGTAGCCCAGCGCTTTCGCGAAGGTTTTGCTCTGTCCGGTATCGCGCGGTTCAGCCAGCTTCAGCAGATGCCGGCCTGATTTGACGTACATCTTCTGCAACTCGTCGAAGTCATGACGCACCTGGTCGACGACTTTCGGCGATGCGCACTGCGGGGGCTCTGCCGCCAGCGGCGCCAGGGCGCACAGGGCGGCAGCCGCCATTATCCGGGAGACAAGACTATATTTGCGTCGCATGGCGCCGCGGACCTCCGCCAGATATGTTCGGCGCCCGGCCCGGAATTCGTTATACTTCGGCGGCGAAAAGCCACTCGGTATTCTAAGCCGGGAAATCGCCGGCGGTGACCACGCGGCCCTCGGCGATGCTGATCTCCTGGCCGTAGGCGATTTTGGCCGCCTCGATGGCCAGACCGGCTCCGGCTTGGGGCTGGCGGCGGGTACGCACGCACTCGAAGAAATCGCGGTACATCAGGACTTCGTCGCTCCCGTCGGGACGCTCGACGGGGGGAAGCGGCCGCGGCTTGCCCTCGCGATCGAATAAAGAGAGCCTGCCGCCTTCCCGCCGCAGACTGCCGTTCTCACCGAGCACCACGACGAACGGACTCTGCGGGGCGAACATGCAATACGTGTGACTCAGCCGCAGGCCGCTCGCGAACTCGACGATGGTGGAGGAAGCGTCGCGAATCTGGCGGTCCCGATAGTGCAGGGCGCCGCCGGTGGCGGACAGGGTCTTCAGCGGGGAGCCGATGATGCGGCAGAGGGTGGCGTAAAGGTGAATCGAAAACTCCAGCTCGGAGGAGCCGATGGCGCCTTTCATGAACCGCCAGTTCGCCGACTTGCCGGTCGCCGGATCGCGGTAGATCCAGCCTCCGGGAAACCAGTCGCGACGGAACTCTCCGCTCGTGATAAGCCTGGGAGTACCGATCTCCCCCCGGCGGATGGTCTCGACCAGCTCGATATCGGAGCGGAAAATGCGCTGCATGCCGATCGCCAGAATCCGCCCGTTGCGGCGGGCTTCTTCCTGAATCTCACGCGCCTCTTTGTAGGTGATGGCGATCGGCTTCTCGAGCAGCACGTCCTTGCCGGCGCGCAGGGCGGCGATGGCAATGTCGTGATGGGAGAAGTTGGGAGTGGCGATCACGACTGCCCCTACGTTCTTATCCCGCAGAAGCTCGCGGTAGTCGGTATAGGAAGCCGCCGGGGAAGGAAGCCCGGCATTCACGGCGTCGATCTTCTTCGAATCGAGATCGGAGAGCGCGGTGAGGCGGGCTTCGGGCATCTGTGACAGCGCGGCGAGGTGGGCCCGAAAACGGTTTCCGAGCCCGATGGCGCCGATGCCCGGCGCAGAATCGGTCTGTCCGCGCAGGACCGCCGCGCCCGTCGAGGCAATGGCGGCGAGGGCCGCATCTCGTCTGGAAACAGGCTGGCTCATTTCAGCGGTAGCATAGCACAGCCCGGGGAGCACGCCTGTCCGGCCCGGCGGCCGCCGGCATCCCTAAGATTATCGCCTTACAATGCGCCTCACACACAACCTATGCCTACTTATTTCCCGATCTAGGTTATTGACAGAATAAGTACCGGTACTCATAATCAGATGGCGAACTTGTAACCGGTGTAAACGCTCTGAAGATAAATTCTTTTACGCGCCGGTTCAAAACCGGATTCCTTTTTTATGCCCGATAATTCCGGGCCCGGCGGGCCGGAGCGGATTGCGGAAGAGGTGGTGAGACTGTATGAAGAATACGGCGCCCTGCTGATCCGCTACGCCTATTCATTGAGCCGGGACCGGGAACAGGCGCGGGACGCGGCCCAGGTCTGCTTTTTCAGGTATTTTCTGCACCGTAAAGCGGGCGGCAAGGTGGACAACGCGAAGGCCTGGCTGCTTCGCGTGGTTCGCCAGTACGTGATGAACGGGCTGCGGGAGAGCACATCGAAAGGGGAGGCTCCGATCGGCGGGCTGGACGAAAGCGCTGCGCTGGCCGTGGATGGCGCGGTTTCCTACGAACAGCGGGAGGCGCTGAGCCACATTCCGAGGTTACTGTCGCCGCGGGAGCTGCAGTGCGTTCATCTGCGGCAGCAGGGGTCGAGCTACGAGGAGATCGCGGAGGAAATGGGGATCAGCCAGGGGACCGTGGGGGCGCTGCTGGCGCGGGCGCTGAAGAAGCTGCGGAAGGCGCTGCAGTGGCTGTAGCGCCGCGCCCGCAAGTGCGGACGGCGCCGCGGGTGTGCGAGGAGGCGCGCTGGGGCATGGGTGAATCGAAGCCGGGCGCGCCGCCGGCGTTACACTCGGCACGGGGGCCGGTTATTTATCTTTGCTCAGCTTGCGGAAATATTCGGAAACCGAATTGGCGTAGCCGGGCGGCGCGGGTTCGGAGGCGCCGCTGCGGATACTGCCGCCCTGCTGCTCTTCGAGCTTGCGCCGTAGCTGAAGCTCGATCTGCTCGAGGCCGCTGACGATCTGCGTATTGATGCGCTCGGCGAGGAGCGGATCGGAGCCGAAACGGCGCGGGTCGATGCGCTGCATTTCGCGCATCAGGTCCTGGACGTCGCGGGAGATTTCGGGGTTATCGCCGAGGTTCTCGCGCAGGCGGGAGAGGTCGCGGACGGCTTCGCGGTAATTGCGCTCGAGGTCCGCCGGGCTGCCGTTCCAGGCGCCGCCGTTCCAGCGCTGGCCCCAGTTGCCGCCGTTGTATCCGCCGGGTCCGCCCCAGGCGCCGGCCTGCTGGCCGTCGTTGGGCGAGCGTGAGCCCTGGCCGGCCTGCTGTCCGCCGGGGTTCTGTCCGCCCTGCTGGCCCTGGCCGGACTGTTGGCCTTGCCCCTGCTGTCCGGATTGACCCTGCTGACCCTGCTGGCCGGCCTGCCCCTGCTGTCCTGCCTGCTGACCCTGGCCTTGCTGGCCCTGGCCCTGCTGACCCTGGCCCTGCTGTTGCCCAGGCTGCTGGCCCTGGCCCTGCTGCTGGCCGCGCTGACCCTGCCCCTGCTGGCCCTTCTCACCCCGCAGACTGCGGGTCATCTGCTCCATCTGGCGGCGCAGATTTTCGGCCTGTTCGAGAGCCTGCTGGATGCCCTTTTCGCCGCCGTCCCTGCCTTTGAGGCCGGCGGCTTCGAGCTCTTTCATCTTGTCCCGGAGCTTGTTGAGAGCCTGGGTGGTGGTGGCTTCGCGCATGGCGGCATAGGATCCGTAGCCGCGGCGGATGGCTTCCGCGCTCAGGCTCATATTGCGGGCCAGCTCGTCCTGCTGAATTTCGCCCAGGGCGCGCCGGATTTTGCCGGCGGCATCGCGGTCGGTGGCCGCCAGATCCCGGGCGGCGGCCTGCATCTGCTTCTCGAGATCCTGAAGTTTCTTGAGAATGGCTTCGTCCTCGGCGGCAAGCTGCTCGGCCTTCTGGCGCGTCATGGGCTGCACACCGTCCTGCGAGCCGAACTCCTTGCGAAGCTTCTTTCCGAACTCCTGGTGCTCGCCGGCGACCTGCTCGCTCTTGCGGGCGAGCTCGCTCAACTGTTCCCCGCCCTGCTTCTTCCGCATGCCGGAAATCAGATCCCGCGCCTCGTTCAGCCGCTCGGCGGCGCGGCGGGCTTCCGCTTCGCTTTGCTGCGATCCGCCGGCCTGTGACGAGGCCGCGCTCTGCATGTCCCGGGTGGCCTGCTTCAGCCGCTCGATGGCCTGGTCGAGCTGCTGCTGGCCGGCGCTGGGAAACTGCTGGCTCATGCGCTGGCGCATGGCCTGCAACTGCTGCTGCATGGACTGCTGCGATTGCTGCTGCGATTGCTGCTGGCCGCTCTGGCCGCCTTGCGCCTGCTGCTGCCCGCTCTGCTGACCTTGCTGGCCGGGCTGCCCGCCCTGCTGGCCTTGTTGCCCCTGCTGCTGGCCCTGCTGGCTTTGCTGTCCCTGCTGCTGTTGCGAGCCGTTGCGCGACAACTGCTCCATCTTGCGCTGCAGCTGCTCGGCTTCACGGCGCAGCATCTCCTGCTGCCAGCGCTGCTGCGGGGTCTGCTGATTCTTGCGCGCCTGCTCGGCCAGCTCCTGCTGCCTCCGCGCAAGCTGCTCCAGCTTCTGGAGCGCTTCGTCGATCTCCTTCTTCCGCTGCTCGCCGGAGGCGGACTGCTGGCCGCTCTCGTACTGGTTCTTCTCGGTATCGAGCTCGAGGTCGAACAGGTTGTCGAGGTCGCGGCCGGCTCCGCCTCCTCCGCCGCCACCGCCGCTGCGGCCGAAGGCGACCTGAATCTGCCGGAAGGTGGACTCGGCGCGCAGCAGGTACTGCAGCGCCTTCTGCTCGGGAGCGAGCGCGTCTTTCCATTGCAATCCGCGCAGCTTTTCAGCGGCCGGGCCCATGGCCTCCACGGCCGTCTCCATATCTTTGGCGAACTTCTGGAATTCCTGGTTGGTGCCGGAGAGCTCGCGGCTGCGCATGCGGTTGGCGAGCGACTTGGCCTGGTCCCTCAACTTGGACTGGACGTCGGCGAGGAATTTGGCGGCTTCGGCGGCCGCGACCTTATCGTGCTTCGTGTCTTTGATCTGGTTGAAGGTGGCGGCGATGATCTCCTTCTGCCGCTTGGAAATTCCGTTCTGGTCCTGCTCCTCCCCGCCGCCTCCTCCGCCGCCGGCCTGCTGGGACTGCGAGTATTCCCGCTCGAAGGGCTGCGCTTCGATGAAGAACATGTCGGTTTGGGAGGTGGTGCGGGCATCCTTCGACGACGCGTAGAGACTCACGATGTCGCCCGGGGCGAGCTTGAAGTCTTCGAGCGAAAGCAGCGTCTTGCCCTCGGAGGTTTTGGCGCCCTTGGCGGCGAGCATCGGGACGGTCTTTTCCGGGCCGCCGTTCACGGAGTAGCGCAGGCTGACGTCCTGAAGGCCGAAATCGTCCTCGGCCTCGACCTGGATTCCAACCTCCTCGATGGGGTTGACCTTGGTGTCGCGGCCCGGCCTGCGGATGCGCACGGTGGGAGGGGCGTCCTTGCGGGCTTCGATGAAGTAATCGTTGGTCAGGCGCACGTCCTGGTCCTGGCCGATGCCGTGCTCGAGGCCCTTTTCGATGGAGGCGATGTGGTACATGCCGTCCTTTTGAATCGGCACGCGGGCGACGCCGTCTTTCAGACGGATGCGCGTGTCGTCGTCGAGAATGATGACGCCGTTCGGCAGCGGTCGATCGGTCTCGATGGCGACATCGGCGGTGGAGCCTTCGACGGCGCGCAGGTCGCCGCCGGGGTCTTCGACGGTGTCCTTCATGCCGGACCAGGAGGGGTAATGGTAGGTGACCTTGATGCGCTTGACGCCGGGCAGTTCGATCACGTTGAGCTTGTAAGTTTTGGACGGAACGCCGCCGGCTTCCACGTAATACTCGAGCGATTCCGGAATCCCGGAGAACAGGAATTCGAAACCGGGGGCGCCGGGCTGCGGCCGCATGGCGACCTCTTCCCACTTGGCGGCGCTGCCGAACCTGGCGAACAGGCGCGCGCGGGGGGCGCTGAATCCGGAGAGCCGGGCGGTAATCAACTGATCGGACTTTTTGCGAACGGTCTTGTTGCCCGGCTGGACGGCAATGTCATAGAAGGCGCGCTGCCCGGCTTTCGGCGGACCGGCCCAGAGCAGGGCCGTGCCGTAGCCCCAGAAGCCGGGTCCGGCCATGCCGAGCCAGACGAGGATGGCGGCGGCGGCGAGGGCTACCGAGGCGAATCCGAGGATAGTGCTGCGGGTGGTCACGCGGGCGGGCTCGGCCTGCCGGGCGGCTTCGAGCGTATCGGCGGCGAGCAGTTCCAGGAACGGATCGGACCGGTTCTCGTTCGCCCGTTCCGTGAAGGTGAGCAGGCGCTGTTCGAATTCCGGGAATTTGCTTTCCGCCTCACGGGCGGCGCGGCGGCGGTTGAGGCGCAGCAGAGGCAGCAGCAGGCCGCCGCCGAGGGCCAGCGCCAGCGCCAGAAACAGGGCCGTGCGGGAGGCCAGCAGGCTGCCGGCGGAGAAGGCATAGGCGTTGGCAATCATCACCAGGATCACCGTCGCGATCAGCGCGGCCGCGGCGGCGATCGCCGCGCCTCGCGTCCAGGCCAACACCCGCAGCCGCTTCTCGATGCTGCGCAAATATTCGCTCAAACGGTCTAATGGATTCATGCCGCCTCTTTATCCACCGATAAGTGCTGGTTCCCGACGATCGTTTCCGCGACTGCCAGCGCCAGCGCCGCCAGCAGGACGTACCACCAGAAAGACTGCTTCCTGCCGGAACCGGTTTCACCCGGACCGCCGGCGGTAAAGGCGCCCTGTCCCGTATTCTGCCACAGCGTCAGGGTCTCCGCCGGGAGCACGTCCAGGTCGGATTCCCGGCGGTCCGCGTTCACGGCGACCAACTCGTGGCGGCCGGAGGGCCGGCGGACGTCATAGAAACCTTCCTGGCCGAGGGCGAGGGTCTGGGCGCGGGCGGCTTCCTCCAGGGTGAGGGCGCGGCGTCCGGCCGGATCGAGCACCTCGACGGCGCTGCCCTGGGCGCGGGTGGAGCGCAGCTCGAGAAACGAGCCGACCGTGTAATTGGGGCTGGCGTCTTCGAGTCCGCTCAGGTAGTTGGCTGTTTCGGCGACGAAGGGGACGAAGGCCGGGTGCAACGGAAAATCGTTGGAGACGTTGTCGAACGTGGAGGCGAAGACGAGCACGCGCCCTTCGCCGATCTGCTTTTCGAGCAGCAGCGGCGTGTCGTCCGAGAGGCGGGCGACGATCTTGGACTTACCGGGCTCGACGCGGATGGTCTGGTAGAACTTCACGTTGTCCCACTGGTGAGCGCGGCCGACGGCCGGGTGAGTGGGGTCGACATAAGAAGCGCTCTGGAAGCGCTCCCCTTCGCGGGTGGCGTAGCGGGTTTCGGAGATGGCTTCGCCGAAGACCGGGACGCGCCCGTGCATGGTGGACATGCGCCCGAGCGCGACCATGACGGCGCCGCCGCCGCGCACATATTTGTCGAGCGCGGCTTCGAACGCGCCGGGCAGCGAGGCTACGTCGGAGAGCACGACGAGGGCGTACCTGGCGGGGGAGATATTGGCCACCTGCTCGACGGTGACCGTCTCCAGGTTGAAGGCGGCGTCGTTCGAGGCGTCGAGCGCGGTCTGGTAGTAGAGCACGCCGCGGGGGTTGCGCTGCTCGTGAACGAAGAGAATGCGGCGCGGGTCGGCGCGCTCGATGGAGAAGTTCAGATGATCGTCGGACGGGAAATCGTCGGCCGGCGAGATGCGGATCTCGCCGCGATTCATGCCGTAGGGCGCATCGAGCGTGAGGAACTCGACGCTGGCGCGGCCGCCTGCCGGCGTCTCGACGTCCTTGGACGCGATTTCCTTCCCGTTGAGAAACAGCGCCACGCGCCGGGCGGCTTTGGGGGTTCCATAGCCGGCGACGGTGGCCTGGATCCGAACCTTTTTCGGATCGTAGATATGGCGCGGCGCGTTGACGGTTTCGACGGCGAAGTTGGGAAGGCGGCGGTCGGCGACCGGATGGAAGACGAGCCTGGTACCTTCGGCCAGCCGGGCGTCGACGAAATTCGCAGGCCAGGAGGACTTCTGCATATCGGAAAAAACGTGGGCTTCGACCGGCGTCTTGGCGGACTGGACGAGAGAACGCAGGGAGCGGGCCAGCTCGGCGTAGGAGCCGCGGGCGTCGGTGGGCTGGATGGCCTGAATGGCCCCGCGCAGGGCGGCGGCGTCGGTGGTGGCCTCGTTCATCAGGTGGGCGCCGGAGTTGAACGCGAGCACTACGCCCTTGTCCTCTCCGCGGACGGAGGGCAGGGTTTCTATTGCCTGCTGCTTCGCGCGGTCGAGGCGGCCGCCCTGACGCATGCTGTAGGAGTTATCGACGGCCAGCACGATGAGCTTCTTTCCGGCGGAGGCGGCGGCGCCCGAGGTGTTGATGAACGGATTGGCGAAAGCCAGCGCCAGCAGAATCAGCAGAGCCACCCGCAGGGCGAACAGCAGCAGGTATTTGAGGCGGCGGTGCTTGATGGAGCTTTGGGTCCGCTTCTCGAAAAACATGAGCGAGCTGAAGGGAAGGGGCGTGGTCTTGTGCTGCTGGAGCAGGTGCAGCCAGATGGGCAGACCCACGGCCAGCGCGCCGGCGAGGAACCAGGGAGCCAGGAAACCCACGTCAGAGCCTCCCCTGGCGGATGCTCAGGTACTCCCGCAGACCTTCGTCGAGCGGGCGTCCCGTGTTCATGAGGAAGTAATCCATTCCGGCGCGGCGGGTGGCGGCGCCGAGGTGCTCGATGTGGGCGTCGATTCTGGCGCGGTACTCGGTGCGGGCGTACTCCGGGGTCACTTCGAGGCTGCTCTTGTCCTCCATGTCGAGCAGCAGCACGGGCTCGCGGAACCTGGGCTCGATCTCCTGCGGGTCCAGCACGTGGAGCAGGATGACCTCGTTTCCTTTAAAACGCAGCGGCTCGACGGTCTTGATGATGGTGTCGGGATTCTCGTAGAAATCCGAGAGCACGACCACGATGCCGCGGCGATGCAGGAACTGCTGGAAATGGACGAAGGGCTTGGTGAAATCGGTATGGGTTCCGACCTCCGCCTTCTCCACGGCGTGGAGCAGGCGAAACAACTGGCCCTGGCGGGTGGACGGCTCGATGTAGTTCTTGACGTCGTCATCGAAGACGATGAGCCCGGTTGCGTCGCGCTGGTGGGAGGCCATATAGCAGAGGCAGGCGGCCATATAGCGGGCGAAATCGAGCTTGTTGACGACGTGCGAGCCGTAGCCCATGGAGGCGCTGGTGTCGAGCAGGATGAGGAGCTGGGAATTGGTCTCCCCGCGGTAGCGCTTGAGGTACATGCGCTCGGTGCGGGCGAAGACGTTCCAATCGACGTGGCGCAGGTCGTCGCCGGGCGAGTAGGCGCGGTACTCGGCGAACTCCTGGCTGAAGCCGAAGTCCGGGGAGCGGTGCAGGCCGGCGACGAAGCCGTCGACGACGGTTTTGGCGATGAGGTCCAGGCCGTCGATGGAGGCCAGGGTCGCGGGATCGAGGAAACGCTGCAGCATCAGGACACCGGGACCACGGATTCAACCCTATTCATCCCTACTCCCTCGGCGCCGGCTTGGTCTCCAGCAGCCGTTTCAGCAAGTCGTCCTGTTTGAGCCGGTCCGATTCGGCGTGGAAGTTGAGCAGGATGCGATGCCGCAGAATCGGGATATACAGCGCCCGGACGTCATCGAAGGTCACGTGGTAGCGGCCCTTCATGAGCGCGCGCGCCTTGGCGGCCAACACCAGGAACTGGGCGGCGCGGACGCTGGCGCCGTAGTTGATGTATTTCTTGACGAAGTCCGGAGCGGTGGGGTCCGAAGCGCGGGTGGCGCGGACCATGTCGACGGCGTGGCGGGCCACCGATTCCCCGATAGGCACCATGCGGACCAGCTGCTGGAACTCCAGAATCTCGTCGGCGCTGGTCACGGTGTCGGCTTCGGGAATGTGCGTGGTGGTGGTCAGATCGACTACCTTGAGCTCTTCGTCCGCGGTCAGATAATCGAGCACGGTATTGAACAGGAAGCGGTCGAGCTGGGCTTCGGGCAGCGGGTAGGTTCCTTCGAGCTCGATGGGGTTCTGGGTGGCCAGCACGAAAAAGGGAGCGGGCAGGGTATAGTTGTTGCCGCGCACGGTGCAGCGGCGCTCCTGCATGGCTTCGAGCAGCGCCGACTGGGTCTTGGGCGGGGTGCGGTTGATTTCGTCGGCCAGCAGGATATTGGCGAAGATCGGACCGGGGACGAAGGTCCAGCTGCGATGTCCGGTGGCCTGGTCCTCCTCGATGATGTCGGTGCCGGTCATGTCGGACGGCATGAGGTCGGGGGTGAACTGGATGCGTTTGAAGACCAGGCCCAGGGTCTGGGCCATGGTGCGGACCAGCAGCGTCTTGGCGGTTCCCGGCAGACCGGTGATCAGGCAGTGGCCGCCGACGAACAGCGAGATCATCACCTGCTCCAGCACCTCCTCCTGGCCGACGATGACGCGCCGCACCTGCTTGACGATGGACTGCTCGACTTCGCGAAAGCGTCCGATCTTCGATTTCAACTGTTCGGCTTCGGTCTGGGTTGGCGCCAGTGGTGACATTGTTTATTTTCCAGTCTCTTCCTTTGATAATTCGAGCAGCATTTTCTGCGCGGGGCGAAAACCGGGGGCCGATTCGAGGGCCAGCAGCAGCTCGTCCTTGGCCTCGGCCGTTTTTCCGGCCGTGCGATAAGCTCTAGCCAGATTGTAACGCGCGGTGGCGGTGTCGAACGGCTTCATGGCGACGGCGGCGCGGAACTCGAAAGCCGCTTCCTCGGCCTTTCCGGCGTCCAGGTAGAGGCTGCCCAGGCGGCGGTGCAGCTCCTCATCCTGCGGGTAAATAAAATTCAGCCGGGCCAGGACGGCGGCGGCTTCCTTCTTGCGTCCGGCTTCTTCGAGCAGCGTGGCCAGCCGCTTGAGCAGCGCCGGGCTGCGGCCGCCGATTTCCGAATAGCGCGCCAGCTCGGCGGCGGCTTTCACTTTGTCGCCCTTGGCAAGGTAGGCGTCGGAGAGGAACTCGTACGCGCTGCCGGCTTCCACGTAGTCCGCGTACACGTCGCGAATGGCGGTTGCCTCGCGGATCACGTCGTCGTACTTTTTGTCTTTGGCCAGGGCCGCGATTTCGCGGATCTTCTTGGTCCAGGATTCGAACCCGTCGACGGTCTTTTTGGTCTCGGCTTCGAGGGCGGCGAGGAATTTTTTGTCGAACTCTTCCGGCGCGAGGTCCAGCTCCTTCTTGATCACCTCCGGAGTGGACGCCCCGCCGGCGTAGTCGTGCATCATGGCCAGCAGCTTGTCGTAGCTCCAGTTCTTCTTGATGTAATCGCAGATGCGGCCGGCCTGGAAATAAGAGACGACCACCTGCGAGGGATATTTCGGATGAATGAACCCGCGGTCGAGGTCGGCGACCGGCAGCAGCTTCTTGTCCTTGATGGCGCGGATGACATTCGGGTCGAGCCGGTCGCCCCAGTCGGGTGAGGCGGCGGTCTCCTCGTGCACCGCCATGCCCTCGGTGAACCTCCGCGGGACGCGGTGCCGGGTGGCGGAGAGCACGAACACGTGGCTCAGCTCATGCCACAGGGTGCTGTCCCAGTGGAAGCTGCCGGGCTTGCGTCCGGAGGGGCTGTCCATGGCGACCACGTATCCGAAAGTGACGCCCAACGCGCCGAGGCCGGGCATCCCCATGGTGCGGACGGCGAAGTCTTCGTGATCGGGATAGACTTCGAGCTGGACCGGACGGTCGAGCTTGATCTTGTACTTCTTCTCGTAGGTGGCGATGGCGCGCTTCAGCTCGGCTTCGAAGTAGGGGCGCAGAATCTCGGCTTCCTTCTTGTGGAGACGGAGGATCGTATTGTCCGTCTCGAACATCTGGAAGTTCTTGTAGCTGTCCATCAGGTTCAGGGTATTGGTGGTCTGGTCGTCCTTCTGACCGTTGTTGAACGCGATTTCGAGCTGCTCGCGCGCGTCATGCTCCCGTCCCAGGCGCATGAGGTTGATGCCGAGCTGGGAGCGCGCGCTCCAGAGATTGGGATTGAGGGCGATGGCCTTCTTGTAGAGCTCGATGCCCTCTTCATAGCGCCGGTTCAGAACGAAGAAGTAGCCGGCGGTGGCGTAGGCCTCGCCGTATTTGGGATTGATGGCCAGGATCTTCGCCATCCAGGGGGACTCCTTCTTATCGTCCATCCAGTCGATGGTGGCGCGGATGGCCATGGCGTCGAGGGCGTTGGGGGAGAGTTTGAGGGCCTTGTCCGCCTCTTCGACCGCTTTTTCGGGATTGTTGTCCTCGAGGGCCAGCCGGGCGAGCAGTTCCTGCGCTTCGAGCAGCTTGGGGTCGGCTTTGAGGGCTTCATGCGCCAGCTCGGCGGCCTTGCCTTCAAAGCCGTCGGCGGCGACTAATGCCAGGCCGAGCAGGGCGCCGGCGTGGTCCTTTTTGATTTCGAGAGCTTCCTGGAACAGGGTGGCGGCATCTCCGCGGTTGAAGCGTTCGAGAAGCAGGCGGCCGTAGCGGACCTTGATGTCGGGATTTTTGGGTTGAGTCTTGACCAGCGATTCGAAGACCTGGCCGGCTTCCTTGTATTGACGGGCTTTCCAGAGCGATTCGGCCTGCTGCAGCGTCTGGCCGAAGGCGCAGGCGGCGAGCAGGAAGGCGGCTGCCAAACGCGATACCGGCGCGGCACCTGGCAAGGTGTCCATCATTGGTCGAGCTCCGCTTGAGTCTTGGCAAGCTGCAGCAGCAGGGCGCCGAGCTGACGCTTGTAATCCTCGATGGGCATGGCCGCCTTTTGATATTTCAGACGGTCGATCTGCTGCTCCAGTTCCTCTTTCTGCGCCAACAGCTTCAGCTTCTGGGGATTGCGGGCGGCGCTGGCGTTGGCGCCGAGTCGCAGGAGGGGGAAGGCGGAGGCCAGCATACCCTCTCCGTTATCGGGCGCCGGAGACCGGACGCCGGCCCCTTTGCCGGTGTCTTCGAGCAGCGCGTGCTCGGTGGCGATGCGCTTCTGGGTCTCGTAGAATTTGGCGGTCTTCTGATCGGCGTAGCGGAACGCTTCGAGCGCGGAGACGGTTTCGTTCTTGTCCGAATCGGCGGCCGGGTCACGCAGGGCTTCGGCCCAGTAGCGGGCGAAAACGGTGGCGTTCTTCTCGGTCCCGGTCTTGGTGGCCGAAACGACGACCCGATTCTCCTTGCGGAGAGCTTCGATGGCGCCGCCGCTCGAGCTGGTCATGTTCACGACAAGCTGGCGCGCGGGCGGCATGCGGTCGAGGATGGTAGCCAACTCGATGGCGCTCATGTCGGGACCGGGAAGGTTGATCTTGTAATCGAAGCCGTCGAAGGCGCCGTGGCCGATCAGCATCACGACCAGGGCGTCCTGGGATTTGGCCTCCTTGCCGATGCGGTCGAAGACGGTTTTGAGGGCGGCTTTGGTGGCGTCGGCTCCGAACAGCGTATGGACCTTGGCGTCGGGAGCGGTCTTGAGCACCTTGTCGATGTCCTTGGCCCAGCCGCTGAAGCGCTGCTCGTAGTCCGGCTCGCCGCCGAGCCCGGCGACGGTGACGTAGAAGGTCGCCCCCTGGAGGGCGGCAGCGCCCATCAGGGTCAGGAGGAGGAATTGCTTCACACCACGCCCCACTTCCGCCGCAGCATCCACTCCATGGCGCGCAGGGAGAGCGCGAACAGGAAGATCACGGGCATGTCCCAGATGTCCCTGGTTTCGCGGGTGGTGATTCCGGCTTCGGAATAGGAGATCTGGTCGGCCAGCTTGTTCATGTCCCTGGCGGTATAGTAGCGGCCGCCGGTCTGCTCGGCCAGTTTCTCCAGCAGCTCGCGGTTTTGGGCGGAGCGGAAGCTCTCCGCGACGCCGTCCTCGCGCCGGAACATGACCACGTCGCGGCCCAGATCTTCGGAGTCGGGTTTGGAGCCTTCGGCCGGTTTGACGATCACCTCAGCCACGTAGGATCCGGGCTTCTCGGCGGTCCAATCGGCGGTGTAGACGCCTTCTTCGAGCGGCGCGGGGTTCATTTCCACGGCCGCGGCGATGCCTTCCGGTCCCACGATGCGCGCCTCCACCCGTACGTTAGACATCAGCTTGAACGATTTGTCCCGCACCTCGGCGCGGAGCGGGATTTTGGTCTCGTCGGCGAACACGGTTTTGGGCAGGCTGGTCAACACGCGGCCGGGGGTGTCGGTGACCAGCCAGCGGAGCAGCTGGCCCCAGAACATCTCGTGCGTGCGGTCGGTGTGGTCCTGCATCATCTGCCAGCGCCAGCTTCCGCTGGTGGCGAACAGGGCGGTGCGACCGCGGCCGTAATTCTCGGTCACCAGCAGGGGCGACTTCTTCTTTCCGGGAGCGTTCAACTCGGCGAGAACCACGGCGCCGGGCTTGGCCTCGCCCACTTCCTGGAAGTCGGCCAGCACGGGCATTTTTTTCCAGCGCTCGACGTTGCGCTCCGGCTTCTCTTCGAGGCGGCAGATGACGCTCTCACGGCCGAGCGCGGACAGCTCGAAGGCAGCCGGATCGCGGTGGAAGGTATCCTTGCGCTCGAGCAGCTTGACGGGCAGCAGCTCGGCCAGCGGCGAATGCGGATACCCGCCGTCGGACAGGGTGGCGCGGCCGCCGAGGAACAGCACACCGCCCCCGCGGCGGTTGGCGAACTCGCGGATCAGCTCCTGCTGGGCGGCGCTGAAATAATTGGCTTCCACGTCCCCGATGATCAAACCCGAGAACCCGAACAGTTTTTCCGCCTGGGCCGGGAAGCCGTCTTCGAGCTCCTTCTTGTCGACGGCTCCCTGCACGTAAATCTTGTTCTGGGTGGTACGCAGGATGGTGACGAGCTGGAGGCTGCGGTCGTCCTCGACGGCGCGGCGGATGAATTTGAACTCCCAGCGCGGCTCACCTTCTATGTAGAGGATGCGCGGCTTGCTGGCTTCGACATTCACCATGCGGGTGACGGCGTTGTTGGCGGTATTCTCTTCGCCCGGCAGCGGCTCGACGGAGAACTGGTAGCTCTTGGCGCCGGCGATGCCGGCATTGAACTGAAGCTGCTCGGATTGCGGCGCGCCGTCGCCTTTCAACGTGACGTCCTGGGAGGCCAGCACTTTACCGCCGTCGCGGACCGAGAGCTTGGCTTTCTGGCCGCTGTAGCCGAATTGCCGAAAGCTGACTTGCGCCGCGAGCCGGGCGTCGGCGAGCGTACGGGACGGCAGGCTGACGTCGCTGATCTCGACGTCGCGGTCGAGCTTCTCCTTCCCGAATCCGACGGTATGAATGGGAATCTGCCGCTGGCGGATCTGGCCGATGGTCTCGCGGTCAACGCCGCCGGAGTTATCCGCGCCGTCGCTGAGCAGAACCACGGCGCCCAGCGGGAGCGTGGAGGAATCGGCCAGCGTCTGCAGAATTCCGTCGCCGATACGCGAAGCCCGGGCGGCGCCGGTGACCTGTTCCAACTTATCGATGCGCTCAGCGTCCTTACCGAAGCGATAGAGGCGCACCTGGAAACGCTTCCGCAGGCCTTCCAGCACGCCGCTGTTGAGACCGCCGGTCGCCTGCTCGAGGCGTGTCTTCCCGTCTTCGCGGATGCTCATGCTGCGCGAGTCGTCAATGAGGACGGAGACAATATTCTGCTGCGGGCGCAAAGTGGCGATGCTGATGGCCGGATGCCAGAGCAGGAACAGCATCAAGGCAGCCAGCGCGGTTTCGAGCAGCCAGATAGCGACCGGACGGGCGCCGGTGAGAAACCCGCGGCGGCGCCTCACGTGCCAGGCGAGCCCGGCGGCGATCGCCAGAATCGCCAGGGCTAGAGTCCACGCCGGCAGCGCCGACAGCAGCACAAACTGCCCTTTCGAGAATACAGTCGCCGGATACTTGAACAAGAATTCGAACATCTCTTCGCCTGCTGTCCTGGAGCGCTTCCGAGGTATCTCTAGTGTGTCATGGAGTAGATGATGTAGTTGATGCCGGTCCGGTACGCCTGCGACGCGTACTTCTCAGGGTAGTGCGGGCTGTCGGCCCACTCCCAGGCGTCGCCGTTATCTTGATTGAAGCACATCGCCACCATGATTCGCCCGCGGTCATCGTAAATTCCGCGCCAGTGCGGGACCACGCCGTCCTTCTCATAGGTCTGGTGGAAAGGATAGTTAACAATGCCGGGCACCTGCACGCGCTCGTTCAAGTCATAGAGAACGTGAAAGATGGCGTCGCTGTTCTCGATTTCGACGATGGGCCGGTCGGGAAAGATGCGGCTCATGCCGGTGAGAAAAACCTCCCATTCGTCCGAGCCGTGGAAATCGTCCGTCATCATGAATCCACCGCGGAGGAAGTATTCGCGCAATTTTTTGCAATTCTCGTCCGAGAGGACCCAGTGACCGGTTTCGACGGCATAGATCCACGGCCACTTGAATATTTCGTCGCCGTCAAGGCTGACATTCTCCTCTTTCGATCGGGTATGAATGCGGGTGAGGCGGCGCACGCCGAGCGCAAACTGACGATCCGCTTTCGGCGCGTCGATGGACCAGTAGCCGCGCAGCCCGTAGAAGCGTCCGGAGGGGTAGATGAGGCGGGCGAAGGCCCATTCGGTCTTCTCGGCGGCGTCGGGGGGCAGCGGCGCGGGGCTGTCCTCGTCGCCGAACGGCATATAGCCCCGCTGAGCCTGCATGACGGTGAAACAGCCGAGAATCGCGACGCTAGCGACGATCAGGATCCGCAGGCGCATCTTCGGCCCTCATATAAGCTAAGAATATCATACGCATCCCGGCGAGCCTGGTTGCGGTTCGAAGGAGTTATGCCGCGTCGCGGCAATCTATTTCATTCTGGTAAAGGAAACTTTCGCCACGATGTCGTTGCCCGAGGCGGCGCCCTTCATGTCCCCCTGCATCGTCTCGCCCTGCACCTTCAGCGAGAACCGCATGGAGCTTTGGGTTTCTTCCGACGAAGCCTCAAAGCTGAAGCGGTCGCCTTCGATCCTGGGGTTTCGGATTTCCACCTTTTCCGGATCGCTCTCCCGGCTGATCTTGCCGGAGAGGACTCCTCCCTTTTGTTCGAGGTTGAGTTCGACCGGTGTTTCGATCTTGGTCCCGCTGGCGGAGTCATGAATGACGATGGTCCCGGTCCATTTTCCGCTCAGGTCCAACCCGGAAGCGATGAGCGCCGCCAGCGCCAGAGGCAGGAGAAATCGGGAAAATCTGCTAAGTTTGTACATGGCTCGGGGCGCGCGGGCGCGTCGATGCGTATTCAGTTTAATATAAATTCGGCCGCGGCCACTATTCTGGTCCGAGTTCAACAAGGAGGATTCAATGCAACGCAAAGCTTCCGCCGTATGGCAAGGCAATTTGAAAGCCGGAAAGGGAACCATCTCGACCGATAGCGGCGTGCTGTCGAACACGCAATACTCGTTCTCGACCCGATTCGAGAACGGAGTGGGAACGAATCCCGAGGAGTTGATCGCCGCGGCGCACGCGGGCTGCTTTTCGATGGCGCTCTCGGCGCAGTTGGGCGAAGCGGGACTGACGGCCGACCGGATCGAGACGACGGCGACGGTGACCCTGGAAAAGACGGCCAACGGCTTCGAGGTGACGTCCAGCCATCTGGAGCTGAAGGCGAAAGTTCCCGGGGCCAGCCAGGAGGCGTTCGACAAAGCGGCGGGCAACGCCAAGACCGGGTGTCCGATTTCGAAGCTGCTGAAGGCCAACATTACGCTGGCATCCTCTCTCGAGAAATAAGCGCCGGCGGCGGAGAAATCCGCGACCCTGAAATGGGGGGCTCGCGGCGTTGTAGGGTCGGCGCCGGGGCAGGGGTCAAGGGCGGGGCGAGTTCCTGCGCGGCCGGCATTTTCATGCTGCCCGGGACACGAGTGTGGCAGTCCCGAAACAGCGGCGGACGCGGGCCGCAAGCGTCGTCCGTGCGATAGAATCTTGGGATGGATTTTGGGTCTCTGGTTTTGCAGCTGCGTTACAGCGCCTGGGCGACGCGGCGGGTTCTCGATTCGGTCGAGGACCTCCACCCCGAAGAATCCGCCCGCGACCTGGGAAACTCCTACGGCGGCGTGCGGGGCACGCTCAACCACATCTACCAGGCCGACGCGATCTGGTTCGACCGCCTGATGGGCGCGCCTACCGGCAACCTGGCCGCCTACGCTCCGGAAGCTGACCTGGCCGGCTTCAAAACGCAATGGCTGGCGGTTCTCGACCGGTATGTCTCCTGGGCCGAAGGACTCGGCGCTCAAGACTGGGACCGCATCGCGGCGTACCGCAACGTAAAAGGCGATCCTTTCGAAACCCCGGTGTGGCAGATCGTGCTGCACCTGGTGAATCACGCCAGCTACCATCGGGGCCAGGTGACGACCCTGCTGCGGCAGCTCGGCCGCGCGCCGGCGGGGACCGATTTGATCACCTTTTACAAAGGACTGTAAGCGATGAAATACGCATTGCCGGCGGTTCTGGCGGCGGCGGCGGTGGCCGCGCCCACATTGGCCGACCGTATCGCGGCGCATCCCCAGAGGCCCGAGCTGGCGCCGGGCCAGGAGTTGGGAGAGGAGGTCTCCTTCGCGAACGGCGATCTGGTCCTGAAGGGATTTCTGTACAAGCCCAAGGGCAACGGTCCGTTTCCGGCGCTGATCTGGAACCACGGCAGCGAAGCCAAGCCGGGATGGCAGCCCGAGCTGGCGGCCTTTTACAACAGCAAGGGATTCGTCTTCTTCATCCCGCACCGGCACGGACACGGCCATTCGCCTGGCGAATACATCGTCGACATCAACAACCGGCTGCTGGCGAAGTACAAGGACCAGCAAGAGCTGGCATGGAAGGAAATGATTCCGCTGCACGACGTCTACAATCGGGACGTGGCGGCGGCGGTGGACTGGCTGCGCGCGAGGCCGTTCGTCGACAAGAACCGGATCGTGATGTCGGGCGTGTCCTACGGCGGCATCCAGACCCTGGTTTCGGCGGAAAAGATCCCGGGCATTCGCGGGTATATCTCCTTTGCCCCGGCAGCCATGTCGTGGCGGATGATACCGCTGCGGGAGCGGCTGCTCGAGGCGATCGCCAACGGCAGGGCGCCGATCTTCCTGCTGCAGGCAAAGAACGACTACAGCACGGGCCCGAGCGAGGTGCTCGGCCCAGCCATCCGCAAGAAGGGCGGAGCGAACCGGGCCAAGCTCTATCCCGCTTTCGGAGCCGATGACGATCATCGCAAAGGGCACGGCGCATTCGCCTGCTGGAACATCGGCACGGAGATCTGGGGTCCGGATGTGATGGACTTCATCAAGGCCGTTCTGTAAACGGTTATCATCGATTCCATGCGAAAGCTTTACGCCGTTCTCATCGTGTGTCTCGGCGCAGGTCCGCTTGCGGCTCAACTCGGCAGCGTGCAGAACAACGCTCCCAACACGCCGGGACCGTCGCTCGAGCAGGCCAAGGGCGGGCGGGTGGCCTGGCTGAGCGGCGTGACCCCGCTGGGAATGGTCTCGCGGCAGAACGATTTTCCTTCCGGCGCGGCGGCGGCGAACGGCGACATCTGGGCGGTGTGGTCGTCCTACAGCGGACTGCGCGAAGAGATTCACGCGCGCCGCTTCTCGGGCGGCGTCTGGTATACTTCCTTCCCGATTCCGGGAGTCAGCGGGGACGTGTGGGCGCCGCAGGCCGCCATCGACGCGGAGGGGAAGCCCTGGTTCGTCTGGTCGCAGCAGGTGGATTATCCGCGCACCGACACCGACCGCTCCAACTGGGACCTGTTCGCGGCGCGGCTCGACGGCGACCGCTGGACCGGACCCATCCGGCTGAGCGAAGATCCGCTGCCGGACATCCATCACCGGCTGTTCGCCGATTCGAAGGGGAAGCTGTGGCTGGTGTGGCAGGGCTTCCGCAACGGGCAGTCGGACATTTTCCTGCGCACCTGCGAGGGCGGCCAGTGGTCGAAGCCGATGCAAGTCACGAGCGACGGTGCGGACGACTGGTCGCCGGACGTGGCCGTGGATGCTTCGGGAAACGCCACGGTGGTGTGGGACAGCTACCGGTCCGGAAATTACGACGTCTACTCGCGCACGCTGCGCGGCGGACAGTGGGGTCCGGAGACCGCCGTGGCCGCGACACCGGCGGGGGAAACCAACGCCACCGCCGTCTACGACCGCAACGGGCGGCTGTGGATCGCCTATGAAGACTGGGGACTCAACTGGGGCAAGGACACCGGCGGCCGGACCCTGGGCGTGAAGGCCACGGGCACGCAGATCGGCCAGTCCCGCGCCATCCGGATGAAGGTGCTCGAAAGCGGGCGATGGATGGAGCCGGCCGCGGATCCCGCCGGCTCGATGCTCGAAGCCGAGCAGAACGCGCTGCAGGCGCCGCGGCTGTATTGCGATCGAACGGGGCGGGTGTGGCTGGTATTCCGGCACAAGGTGGAGCACGCCAGCTCCTGGTCGCGGCCGTGGCAAGTGCAGAGCAACCAGATACCGATGATGTCCGGATACAAGGTGTACTGGAACACGTACGCCACCTACTACGAAGGGGATTCCTGGTCGCCGGCGACGCAGATGCCGCAGAGCCGCGACCGCATCAGCTCCACCACGTCGGCAGCCATGGCGCCGAACGGCCAGTTCTGGGTGTTCTGGCACACCGACAACCGCGACGACAGCCAGATCCAGTATCCACGCTCGAACCAGGTGATGTCCTGCGTGCTCACGCCGTCCACGCCGGTGCAGCCCACCAGGCTGATCGCCCCGAAGTCGATCCAGGTGACGCGCAACGCGGCGGCGGAAGGGGACGAGGCGGGCGACGTGAAGTTCCTGCGCTCGGCGTCGGTGACCATCGACAGGAAGGCTTTCAGGATTTACCGCGGGGATCTGCACCGGCACACGGAGCTTTCGACGGACGGCGGCGGCAGCCGCGACGGCTCGGTACCCGAATTCTTCCGCTACATGCTGGACGCGGCGTCCATGGATTTCGGCGCGGTCACCGACCACAGCGCGGGCGGCGACGTGGAGTACTGGTGGTGGATCACGCAGAAGCTGACCGAGATGCACCAGGTACCGGGGCGCTACCGGGCGCTGTTCGGATACGAGCGGTCGGCGACGTATCCCAACGGCCACCGCAATATCATTCATCCGTACCGCAACATTCCGGTGGTGAAGTACCATTTCCGGGCGGACGTGCCGGAGTATTGGTCCACTTACGAGGCGGTCTCGCGGGACATGGTGGGCAACGATACGAAGCTGCTGTACGAGGAGATCCGCAAGAGCGGCGGCATCGCCATTTCCCACACGTCGGGAACGAACATGGGGACCGACTGGCGGGACAACGACCGGGAACTGGAGCCGGTGGTGGAGATTTTCCAGGGCGCCCGCACGAGCTACGAGCACGAGAACGCATTCGGGGCGGCCAAGCCGGAGACGAACGCGCCCGCCGGCCGGGCCGGGAGTTACCAGGCGAAGGGATTCGTGTGGAACGCGTGGGCGAAAGGGTACCGGCTGGGGACGATCGCGAGTTCCGATCACGGGTCCACGCATCTTTCGTACGCGCTGGTGTATTCCGACGACCCGAGCCGCAAAGGAATCATCGAAGCGATACGGAAACGGCGGACGTATGCGGCCACCGACAACATCTACCTCGAATACTGGATGGGCGATCACTTCATGGGAGACGATTTCAAGGCGGACAGAGTCCCGGATCTGCGCGTGAAGATCCGCGGGACGGCGGCGGTAGACAAAGTCAGCATCATCCGGAACAACAAGTACATTTCGGAGCAGACGCCGGGGACCCAAGACGTATCCTTCACGTTCCGTGACAACAACCCGGCGCCGGGGACAAGCTATTACTACCTGCGGATCACTCAGAAGGACGGCCAGACCGCGTGGAGCTCGCCGATCTGGGTGACGGTGAAGTAGGGGGAAGCGGCGCGGCCGGACCGCGATCAGAGCGCGTGAGCGCGCAGGACCTTCTCATCCAGCTCAATCCCGAATCCCGGTTTCCGGGGCACGCGAATGGCGCCGGCTTCCAATTTCTCCGCCGGCCTGACCAGATCGCCGCGCCAGGCCACTTCGCCCCATTGCAGCTCCAGAATCCGGAAATTCTTCATGCCGGCGCAGATCTGGACGCTGGCCGCGGTGGCGACGGGGCCGCTCGGGTTGTGAGGCGCTACGGCCACGCCGTCGGCGTCCGCCATGGCGGCGATGCGGGTCATCTCCAGCAGGCCGCCGCAATGCTTCACGTCCGGCATGATGACGTCGACGGCCTGATTCCGGCACAGGGGAGCGAAGCCGCCGACGCCGAACAGGATCTCGCCGCCGGCCATCGGCTGGCGGATGGACTTGTGAATCGCGACGGTCTCGGCGGTCCTCTCCGGCGCGACCGGCTCTTCGTACCACGCGAGCTGAAACGGCTCGAGGCGCTGGGCCACAGACCGGGCCAGCGGCACGTCGAAGAAGCTGTGGCAATCGACCATGAGGCCGATGTCCGGTCCCACGGCGGCGCGAATGGCGGCCACGCAATCGATCCCCAGATCCACCGCACGGGCGACTTCGGCGGGAGGGGCGCCCGGCTGGGGAAAGCCGTCCCAGGGCGCGGCTTTGAGCGCGCGGAATCCATCGGCGGCGGCTTTCCGCGCGGTGTCCGCGAAACCGGCGGGGGTGCGGGGCCTGGCGGCGCGATTGATGTTCGCGTAGACCGGCAGCGTGTCCCTGACGGCTCCGCCGAAGAGGGCATGAACGGGCACGCCGAGGGACTTCGCGGCCAGGTCCCAAAGCGCCTGCTCGATGGCGCTGTAGGCGGTGGCCGCCACCAGGCCCCCGGCGCGGGCCTGTTTCTCCCCAGCCTGGCGATACGCTTCGACGTCCAGCGGGGAGCGGCCTTTCACCAGTTCGAAGAAGGAGCGAAGCCCGGCTTCCATCTTTTGGGCGTCCTGCTTCGTGGTGTTGGCGAAACCGAAGGCGTCGGACGCTTCGCCGAGCCCGGTGAGCCCGCCGCCGGCCGAGAGCCGGACCAGCAGCCACACGGTACGCTCGGTCGCGCGGACCGGCAGAAGTTCGAGGCCCGTCACCTGCACGTTGGCTTTGGCTTGCATTCCGGATAGCGGTCCCAGCGCGAGGCCGGAGGCGAGGACGTTTCTGCGGCTGGGCCTCACGGCCGCCTCAGGCGAGCCACTCGCGGATCACATTGCCGTGAACGTCGGTCAGTCGGTAATCGCGGCCCGAGTAGCGAAACGTGAGTTTGGTGTGATCGAGCCCGAGCAGATGCAGCGCGGTGGCGTGCAGGTCGTGCGGGCTGATGGGCTTCTCGGCGGCTTTGAAGCCGAAGTCGTCGGTGGCGCCGTAGGTCTGCCCGCCCTTGATGCCGCCGCCGGCCAGCAGCACGGAATAGCCCGCCGGATTATGATCCCGGCCGCGGCCGACCTTCTCGGTTCCGGAATTCTGGATCATGGGCGTGCGTCCGAACTCGGTGCCGACGATCACGAGCGTCTCCTCGAACAGGCCGCGCGCTTTCAGATCCTCCACCAGGGCGGCGATGGGGCCATCGGAATTCCGGGCATGGGTCTTCTGGGTAAGGATGTCGTCATGGCTGTCCCAGGGCTGGCCGTCGCCATAGTAGACCTGCACCACGCGCACGCCGGCTTCGACGAGGCGCAGCGACATGAGGCAGCCGCGGCCGAACTCGCTATCGCCGTAACGGGCGCGCACCGGCTCCGGCTCCCGCGAGAGGTCGAAGATTCCCGGCGCTTCGGTTTGCATGCGGAAGGCGGTTTCCATGGCCTCGATGTTGGACTCGAGCTTGGGGTCGTAGCCCACGCGGTCGAGAAACGACGAGTTCAGCCGGGCGAGCAAACCCAATTGACGCTGCTGCTGGTCGCGCGTATACGTCCGGTTTGCGAGGTCCTGGATGAGCTTGTCGGCGGTCTCGGCGTCATTGCGGATCAACGCGCCCTGATGCGCGGCCGGCAGGAAGGACGACGACCACAGGCGCGAGCCTCCGGTGGGCTGGCCCGGGCAGAGCACGACGTAACCCGGCAGATTGTCGTTCTCGCTGCCGAGACCGTAGGTGACCCAGGAGCCGAAGGAGGGCCGCGAGCCGCCGCGCAAAGCGAAGCCCGTATTCATCATCAACATGGACGGCAGATGATTGACCGAGTCCGAGTACATGGAGCGGACGACCAGGAAATCGTCGATGCCGGCGCCGATCCGGGGAAAAATATCGCTGACCTCAATACCGCTCCGGCCGCACCTGCGGAATTCGAACGGGGACTTCATCAACCCGCCGGAAGCGCGGTCGGTTTTGATTTTCGGCCCGGGCATGGGCTGGCCGTCACGCTTCACGAGCTCCGGCTTGGGGTCAAAGCTGTCGAGGTGGGAGAGTCCGCCGTTGAGGTAAAGAAAGATGACGCGCCTGGCCTTGGGGGCGAAATGCGGCGCATGGACGGAGCCGGCGCGCAGCCGGTCGGCGAGCCCGACGAGGCCGAATCCCGCGCCCATCATCTGAACGGCTTTGCGGCGTGTGAGCATCCTGATCTACCTCACTGTAAGAAATTCGCTCGAGGCGAGCAACATCTGGGTGTAGCGCGGCCAGGACTCGGTCTCGAGAAAATCGAGCGCCACCGCGATTTCCTTTTCGGCGGGGGGCCGGCTGAAGAGCAGCTCGTAAGCGCGCCGGACGCGGTCCGCGGGCTGTTCTCCCGCCTCGGCCTGCAAACGGGCGGCCAGGGCTTCGGCCTGTTCCATCACGAACGGATTATTCAGAAAGTAGAGCCGCTGCAGCGGGCCCACGGTGACGCTGCGCTCTTCGGCGTGATTCTTCGGATCGGGGAAATCGAACAGCGTCATGGTACGGTCCGGGCTGGTGCGGGCAACCACGCCGTAGATGGCGCGCCGCAGGTTTTTCTCCGTGAGCGGCTTGGCCGGCCCGCCGATTTTCGGATCGAGCTTTCCGGAGACGGCCAGAATCGAGTCGCGGATGGTTTCCGCGTCCAGCCGCTCCTCGGCGTTGAAGCGCCACAGCAGCTCGTTGGCGGCATCCTTCTTCTGATTGGCTTCGAGAATGGTCGAAGCCCGCTGATAGGCGGCCGAGAGCAGAATCTTGCGGTCGAGCGCCTTGACGGACCAGCCGCCGTCGACGAACTCCGACGCCAGCCAGTCGAGCAGCGCGGGATGCGTCGGGCGCTCGCCGAGCTGGCCGAAATTGCTGGGCGTGCTCACGATCCCGCGTCCGAAGCGCCACTGCCAAAGCCGGTTCACCATCACGCGGGCGGTGAGCGGATTGCCGGGCGCGACGATCCGTCGGGCGAGCTCGAGGCGTCCGCTGCCCTCCGTGAACAGCTCCGGCTCTCCCGGACTCAGAATTCGCAGGAAGCGGCGCGGGGCCACGTCTCCGAGGTTCTTCTTGTCGCCGCGGAGGGCGATGCGGGAGTCCTTCGGCTTGGCGGAATCCCGGTAGGCGTGCAGGAACGGATAGGGGGGCGGAACCTCCTTCTGCAGCCGGGCCAGCTCGGCGCGCTCGCGCGCGAGGTAATCCAGCCAGACGCCGCTGAGATATTTTTCGATATCCTTCGGCCCGACGTAAAAGACTCCGCCTTCGCGGCCGATGCCCTGCTTGCGAGCCGGCGCCTCAACCAGCTCGCGCCACAGATAGTATTTCACCGGCTCGAGAAACTCGAGATTGGTGGCCAGCAGGGTCCGCTGATCTTTCACTCCTTCGGCGCCGCCGAGCTTGACGTAATTGCGGTCGTCGACGCCGCGCTTCTCCTCGCGAATCTCGAGGACCTTTCGGGCGAAAGCGGCGGCGAGGCGGCGGGCCTCCTCGAGGGCGCCGCCGCGGGCCTGGAAGGCCAGCCAATCGTCGAGGAACGGATGCTCATGCCCGGTCCGGTCCAGGTAGCGGCCCCAGCGGCCGACGATCTCCGGGTCGAGCCCGGCTTCCGCCGCTACGGCCTCGACTTTTGCCGCTCCCGTTTTCACTTGCCAGGCGGCCACCATGTAGTCGGCCGTGCGCGCGGTCAACACGTCGGTGAGCTGTTCGATCTGCTTCTCGACGAAGGTGTCGAGCTCGAGCTTTTGTTTAGCCACACGCTCCACGGCCGCCTGGTAGGCTTTGACGCGGGCCTCCGGGGCCAGCGGAATTTCCCGCGGCTCGGCGCTGTCGAACACGCCCTGCAGGGAATAGAAATCGCTTTGCGGGATGGGATCGAACTTATGGTTATGGCACTGGGCGCAGCCGACGGTGAGGCCGAGCAGGGCGCGCGAGGTGATGTCGACGCGGTCGTCGTCGCGGTCGAGCAGGGCATGAAAGCCGAGCGCGGGCAGCATTTCTTCGCGGTCCTTGCCGGTCAACAGATCGGCGGCAAGCTGGGCGGTGACGAAGCGATCATAGGGCAGATCCTGGTTGAAGGCTTTGACGACCCAGTCGCGATAGCGCCAGGCATTGGGCAGGGGATCATCCTTCTGGGCGGAGGAGCGGCCGTCGGCGTAGCGGGCGAGATCGAGCCAGCGCCGGGCCATGCGCTCGCCGTAATGGGGAGAGGCCAGCAGGCGGTCGACGACTTTGGCGAACGCGCCGGGAGAGGAATCGGCGAGGAAATCCTCGACTTCCCGCGGAGTAGGGGGCAGGCCGATGAGGTCGAGCGAGGCGCGGCGGATCAGAGTGCGTTTATCGGCGGGCGGAGCGGGCTCGAGTCCGGCTTGGGCGATGCGCGCCAGCAGGAAGCGGTCGATTTCGTTCGCGGCGGCGCCGGCGGGGACGGGGGGCCTGCGCACCGGTTGAAACGACCAGAATTTGCGCGCCTCCGCGCTGATTCCATCGGTAGCCGGAAGGGCGGTGATCTTCGGCTCGGGCCACACCGCGCCGTCGTTGACCCAGCGCTCGAGCTCAGCCACTTCAGCGGACGACAGCGCCTCGGTGGGCGGCATCTTCAGATCCTTGCTTTCGCGCTTCACTGCCCGGATGAGGAGGCTTGCGCCGGCGTCGCCCGGTTTCACGGCCGCGCCGCGTCCGCCGCCGGTCAGAAGGGCTTGCCGTGAATCGAGGCGCAACCCGCCCATTTTGGCGTCGGTGTGGCAGGCGTAGCATTTCGCCGCCAGCAGCGGACGAACGCGTGTCTCGAACTGTTGATCGGACGCAGGCGAGGCGGCGAGCGCCGCCGCTGCCAGGAGCGATAGAGGGAGGAGGCAGGCGCGCATGGGACTCGAGCCAGTATAAGACATTGACACCGCAGGATGCAGCGCGCCGGCTTCGCGTGGCGTCCGTCTGAATCAGCGGGCCGCCATCACCCGCTCGGCGTTCAGGGCGGCTCCGATTATGGCGATCTCGTCCGGCGTGGGGATCACCTCGAAATAGCTGCCTTGGAGCGTGCTCATCTTGACCATGTCGTGCAGGAGCACGTGCAGCAGGCCGGTTTCGACGAACCTCGAATTGGGACCGGTGAGGTAGAACTTTCCGGGTCCGTCCAGATGGATGCTGCTGGCGGTGGCGCCGGCGAGGGCGCGGTGCCAAAGGTTGGCGAAATTGCGGCAGCGCTCGTCGCCTTCGGTCGCCTGCTGGAAGATCTCCTCCGGCTCCATGTCCATGAAGCGCAGCCGCATGGCGCGATAGCCTAGGATGCCCTCCAGATGCCCGACGCCGCCGCAGCCGCAGAACTTCTCTTTGGGGTCGAGCGTGACCACGCAATGAGCCGCCTCCCAGATGCCCTCGGTTCGGGGATAACGGCCGAATCCCAGCCCGACGCCCAGGGTCCAGACGCGGGTCACGCGGTCGAGCTGCCCGCGGGTAGCGGCGATGCCGGCGGCGACAGCGTCGGCGTCATTCAGGATCAGCATGGCGCAGTCCGGGAACGCGGCCGACAGCAGCGCGCCCAAATGCAGTCCTTTGAGCTGCGGGAGGTTGGGGGACTCCTCGATGAGGCCCTCGCGAATGATTCCCGGCGCCCCGATTCCGATGGCTGTAATTTCGGCGCCGGCGGCCGCCTGCTCGATGGTTCGCCGCAAGGCCTCGCCGAAGCTTTCGGCCGGCAGCTCCGCCAGAGAGTCGTCACCCTCGCGCGGGTAGTAGTGAATGGGACCGGCGACGCGGTTACCGTCGACGGAAGCCGCCGAAAGGCTGGCGCCCGCGATCCGCACTCCGATTGCACACGGCATAGATCCCGCCTAGAACTTTGTCAGCTTGTTCAGTCCGTTGAACGCGGCCGCTTTGTAACACTCCGCCAGAGTGGGATAGTTGAAGACCGTGTCCACAAAGTACTCCATGGTACCTTTGAGGGCCATCACCGCCTGTCCGATGTGCAGCAGCTCGGAGGCCCCTTCGCCTATGATATGCACGCCGAGGATCTCTTTGGTTTCCCGATGGAAAACGAGCTTGAGCCGGCCGGTGGTGTCACCGCGAATCTGGCCCCGCGCGATCTCCCGGTAGTAGGCGACGCCGACCTCGTAGGGAACGTCCTCTTCGGTGAGCTGCTCCTCCGTTTTTCCGATGAAGGAAATCTCGGGAATGGTATAGATTCCGTAGGGATAGAGGGCCGGATTGGAGGTCGCGGTGGAGCCGAAGGAAAAGGCCGCGGCGAGGCGGCCCTGCTCCATGGACACCGAGGCCAGGCTGGGGAAGCCGATGACGTCGCCGACGGCGAAAATGTTGGGCTGCCTGGTGCGGTATTGGGCGTCGACGGGAATGCGTCCGCGGTTGTCGGCTTCGATGCCGGCGGCCGCCAGGTTGAGCTCCGCGACATTGCCCTGCCGGCCCACGGCGTAGAGCAGCGTATCCCCGGAAATTTTCTTTTTGCTCTCGAGGTTGGCCGCCACTCCGCCTTCCGCGGTCTCTTCGACGGAAACCACTTCCTCGTTCAGCCGCATGGTGACGCGGTTATCGCGCAGATGATAGGAGAGCGCCTCGACCATTTCGGTGTCGGCGAACTCGAGCAGCCGCGGCCGCTTCTCCACGAGGATGACGCGGACACCCAGCACGGCGAACATGCAGGTGTATTCCACGCCGATGACGCCGCCGCCGACGACGATGAGGGATTTCGGCAGATTCGTCATCTGCAGAATCTGATCGCTGTTCACGATGTTGCGGCCGTTCAGCGGAACCTTGGGCGATTCGGCGGGCTTGGTCCCGGTGGCGATGACGATGGAGCGGGCCTCGTAATCGGCCTGTCCGACGGCGCTGACGGCACGGATATGAGTGGGATCGAGGAACTGCGCCACTCCGGAGATCAGTTCGATTCCGTTGCGGGAGAGCTGAGCCTGGGTGACATCCACTTCCGTCTTGATCACATGCTGGACTCGGAACAGCAGGTCCGCCATGGTGATCTTTTCCTTCACCCGGTAGTTGATGCCGTAGATATTCTGGTAATAATAGCCGGAGAGGTGGAGCACGGCTTCCCGCATGGTCTTGCTGGGAATGGTGCCGGTGTTGATACAGCATCCGCCGAGGGTGGAGATCTTCTCGATCAGCGCGACGCGTTTACCGAGCTTCGCGCCCTGAATCGCGGCTCGCTGTCCGGCCGGACCGGAGCCGATCACAATCAGATCGAAGCTTTGCATGAACGAATCATATTGTACTGCGGACGAAGGGAAGCTTGTCCTACCATGGAGTGAATGTCACCCACCTCGCCCACCCGGCCCCTGCTGGTCGGGCTCGCGATAACGCTGCTGGCCGTGGCCGTATTCTCCTGGTACGCGTTGAGCCGCATCGAGGTGGTGCGGGGGCTGCAGACGCACACCATCGACCGCAACCGGCAGGACTCGCTGCAGCTGCTGCGGATCCAGAACAATTTTCATTCGCTGGCGCTGGCGATGCGGGACATGGTGGAGGGGAGCGAACCGTATCCGCTGGAATCCTGGAAGATCCAGTTCGACCGGATTCGCTTCGATCTGGAAGACGCGCTGAACGTGGAGGCGCGGATTGCGCCGATCACGCGGCGTCCGGACCAGCAGAAGCAGTTCGCCGTTTCGCTGTTGCAGTTCTGGAACTCGGCGGACCAGATGTTCGCGCTGGCCCGGGCGGGCAAGGAGAGCGAGGCGCGGGCTTTCATCCGGACCTCGCTCGAATCGCAACAGGCGTCGCTCACGTCGACGGTGGCGCGGCTGCTGGTGCTGAACAACGAGACCGAGCAGCTGGCGGCGCTGGCGGTGCAGCAGATCTACGACCGGGTGGAGCGGCGGATCTACTGGTTCGTGATGGCGGCGCTGATCACGATCTGCGTCACCAGCCTGTACCTGATCCGGGCCAACCGGGTGATCTTCGACCGGCTGGCCGCGCTATCGGACCAGCGGCAGGTGCTGGCGCGGAAGCTGATCGGCGTGCAGGAGGAGATCCTGCACTCGGTATCGAGGGAGCTGCACGACGAGTTCGGGCAGATCCTGACGGCGGTGGGGGCCATGCTCGGGCGGGCGGGCAAGCACCTGCCGCCGGACTCCACGTTCCGGATCGAGCTGTCGGAGGTGCGGGAGATCGCGCAGTCCACGCTGGAGCGTTTGAGGAGTTTGAGCCAGGCGCTGCATCCGTCGATTCTGGACGATTACGGGCTGGAGAAGGCGCTGGAGTGGTATGTGACGCAGTTCGGAAAGCAGACCGGGATCGTTATACGATATGAGAAACAAGGACCGGAACTGGCCGTCGGAGGGCAGGAGGCGATTCATGTGTACCGGATTCTGCAGGAGACATTGAACAACGTGGCGCGGCATTCCAAATCCACGAGCGCCTGGGTGCGGCTCTTCGTGCGGCCCGAGGGGATGCGCCTCGAAGTGGAGGACCACGGGGTGGGCATGCCGGAGCGGGGCGGCGGGGGGCTGGGGCTGATCGCGATGCGGGAAAGGGCGGAGATCCTGCAGGGCAAGCTGGAGTGGCTGCGTCCGCCGCAGGGCGGCACGCTGGTGATCCTCGAAATACCGGCGGCGCAGGCGGCAGTCGTATGAAAGAGATCACGGTGCTGCTGGTGGACGATCATCAGCTGGTGCGCAAAGGATTCCGCCGGATTCTCGAGGACGACCCCGACATCCAGGTAATCGGCGAGGCGGGGACGGGTGTGGACGCGATAGAGATGGCGGGGAAGTTCGCCCCGCGGGTCGTCGTGATGGACATGTCGATGCCGGGTCTGGACGGAGTGCAGGCCACGCGCGAGATCCTCAAGAAGTCTCCTTCCACGGCGGTTCTGATTCTGAGCATGTACGCCGAGGATAATTACATCCGGAACGCGTTCGAGGCGGGGGCCAAGGGGTACCTGCTCAAGAACGCCATCGAAGTGGATCTGACGGGGGCGGTAAAGACGGTGGCTTCCGGCCGGCGCTACGCGAGCGGATTGAAGCCCGGGGACGGCAATCCTTCGGACGGCTTCGAGCTGCTGACGCAGCGCGAGAAGCAGGTGCTGCAGCTGATCGCCCAGGGCAATTCGAACAAGGAGATCGCGGCCATGCTGCAGTTGAGCGTGAACACGGTCTCGGTGCATCGGGCCAATCTGATGGACGCGCTGAACATCCATCGCACGGCCGAGCTGGTGGTGTATGCCATCCGCAAAGGCCTGGTCACCCTGCCGTGATGTGGGACGTCCGGGAGACGAGCGTTGAGGCGAGCCCTGGCGGGCCTTCGGCGCAACGGCAGGCGAGACCGCCGGCCCCACCCGGCTGCGGCGCGGAGGGCCGTTGCTGAACCGCAGGCAGCTTCTGCTCGGGAGTCTGGCGTCCGCGGCGGGCGGAAAATCGCCCGGCTTCCGGCTGGTCGACACGACCGCCGCGGCCGGCATCGACTACCGGCACAACAGCGGCGCGTTCGGCGAAAAATTCCTGCCGGAGACGCTGGGCGCGGGCTGCGCCTTCCTCGACTACGACAACGACGGGTGGCAGGATATCCTTCTGGTGAACGGAATGGACTGGCCGGGGCACAGGCGCGGACGCAGCACGCCGCGGCTGTATCGCAACAATCGCAACGGCACGTTCACCGACGTGACGCGGCGCGCGGGACTCGACGTGGAAATGTACGGGATGGGGGTCGCCATCGGGGACTATGACAACGACGGGTTTCCGGACCTGTTCATCTCCTGCGTCGGACAGAGCCGGCTGTTCCGGAACACGGGCCAGGGCAGTTTCATCGACGTGACCGGGAAGAGCGGACTGGCCGGACGCTCCGCATTCAGCAGCTCCGCGCTGTGGTTCGACTACGACCGGGACGGGCTGCTCGACCTGTTCGTCTGCAACTACGTGAAGTGGTCGCCGCAACTGAACGTGCGCTGCAGCGTGGACGGCAAGCAGCCCGCCTATTGCACTCCGGAAGCGTACCGGGGATCGACCTGCTGGCTGTTTCGCAACCTGGGCGGAGGGCGTTTCGAGGACGTGACCGCCAAGGCGGGGCTGTTCGATTCCAGCTCGAAATCGCTGGGGGTGACGATGTTCGATTACGACCTGGACGGGTGGCCGGACCTGTTCGTGGCCAACGACACGCAGCCCAACAAGCTGTACCGCAACGCGCGCAACGGGGCGTTCGAAGAGGTGGCGGTCCGCGCCGGCCTGGCGTTCAGCGAGGACGGCAAAGCGCGCGCGGGGATGGGAGTGGACGCCGCCGACTACGACAACTCCGGCATCCCGAGCCTGGTGGTGACGAATTTCGATAATGAAATGACGGCCCTGTATCACAGCGTGGGCAACGGGCTCTACACCGACCAGGCGCCGCGGTCGGAAGTGGGCCGGCTGACGCGGCGGAGCCTGGGCTTCGGCTGCTTCTTTTTCGACGCCGACCTGGATGGACTGCTCGACCTGCTGGTGGTGAACGGGCACATCGACGATTCGCTGGCGCAGACCCGCGGCGGCGTGCAGTACGCGCAGCCGCCGCACCTGTTTCTGAACGACGGCAAGGGCGGATTCCGCGACGTAGCGGGAGAACTTGGCGCGTTCGCCAAGCCCAAAGTCGGCCGCGGCGCGGCGTTCGGCGACTACGACAACGACGGGGATCTCGATGTACTGATCACCACCAACAACGGTCCGGCGTACCTCTACCGCAACGATCAGACCGGCGGGAACCGCAGCATCCGCTTCCGGTTGACGGGGACGGAATCGAATCGCGACGGCATCGGGGCGCTGGTGCGGGTCTACTATGGCGGGCAGACCAGCTCCCGCATGGTGCGCAGCGGGTCGAGCTATCTTTCCCAGTCGGAGCTGCCGGTCACGTTCGGCCTGGGGAAGCGGGAATCGGTCGACCGGGCGGTGATCCGATGGCCGAACGGGCGCGTGGAGGAGTTCAAGAACCTGAAGGCCGGCCGGTACGATTGCGTGGAAGGGAAAGGGGTGCGGTGAGAGGCCAGTCCACCCGTACGCCTGTGCGGGCCAGGAACCCGCAAATCGCGAGCCGCTCCCGACCCGGACTCAACAAGCTGTCGCTGCAGCGGCTTTATCACACGCGCAGCGTGGGCTCGGGGCGCTGGTCGCCGGACGGGCGCCGCCTCTGCTTCGCATCCAACGCGAGCGGGCGCCAGAATCTGTGGATCATGGATTCAACCGGGGGCTGGCCGCTGCAACTGACGGTCTCCGACCAGCGCCAGATCGCCGGCGGCTGGTCGCCGGACGGCAAGTGGATCACTTTCCAATCCGACTACGACGGCAACGAGCAATGGGACCTGTTCGCCGTCTCGACCGCGACCGGTGAGACACGCAACCTGACGCGCACACCGGAGATTTCCGAGGAGGACCCGCGCTGGTCGCCGGACGGCCGCTGGCTGGCCTATGTCTCGAAGCCGAAAACCGGCGCCAGTTACGAGATACACGTGATGGATTTCGCCGGCGGCCCGGTGCGCGAGATCACTTCGGGCACGCCGGCGGAATACAGCAACTCCGGCCCGGTCTGGTCTCCGGACGGGCGGCGCCTTGCCTTCACGCAGACACGGGCGGATCAAAAGAAAGACATTCTGCTGGTGGCGGAGCTGAAGTCGGGACTTATCCGGCGGGTGAGTCCGGAGGGCGGCGAGCATAATTATTACGCCGCGGACTGGTCGCCCGACGGACGGCGTCTGCTGATCACCTCGAACGCGCTGAACCGCTTCTCCAACGTGGGGCTGCTCGATCCGGAATGCGGCGCGATCGAGTGGATCACGCGCGAAACCTGGGATTGCGAGGCGGGCGAGTTTCGCGGCCGCTTCATCACTTACGAAAGCAACGTGGACGGCAACAGCCGCGTGTACCTGTTCGATATCCGGACGCGCCGGCGGAAGGCGGTCGGCGGCAGGGACGGGCTGAGCACTTTGGGCTCGGAGGTCTTCTCGCCGGATGGAAAGCGGGTGCTGTTCTCGGCCTCCGGTCCCACCGCCCCGACCGACCTCTACACGTGCGCGGCGACCGGAAGCGCGGGGAGAATCCGGCCGGTTCGCGCTACCCACTCCGCTTTGGCGGCGATGGATCCGAACGACATGGTCCCGCCGTACCTGGTTCACTATTCTTCGCGCGACGGGCTGGAAATTTCGGCGTTCCTCTACGTTCCGTACAACCTGAAGAAGAACCGCCGAAACCCCGCCATTGTGTACGTGCACGGCGGACCGTCGGCGCAGTACATGAACGGATTCAACCGCAGCGTTCAATACCTGGTCAACAACGGCTACGTGGTCATCGCGCCCAATTATCGCGGGTCGACCGGCTACGGCAAGGATTTCGAAGAGCGCAACCGGTTCGACATGGGCGGCGGGGATTTGCACGACGTGGTGGAGGCGGCCCGATTCGCCGCGCGCACCGGCTTTGTGGATCCGGGCCGCATCGCCATCATGGGCGGAAGCTACGGCGGCTATATGACAATGATGGGGCTCACGAAGCGCCCGGAGGTCTGGGCTGCCGGCGTGGCCATCGTTCCGTTTGTAAACTGGTTCACGGAACTGGAGCACGAGGACCCGTCCCTGCGCGAATGGGACCTGGCCACCATGGGCGATCCGGTGGCCAACCGGCTGCTTTACGAAGACCGGTCGCCGATTTATTCGATCGGCAACATTCGGGCGCCGCTGCTGGTGCTGGCGGGGGGCAACGATCCGCGCTGCCCGAAAGAGGAGTCCGACCAGGTGGTACGGGCGATCGAATCGCGGGGCGGCGTGGTGGAGTACAAATTTTACGAAGAGGAGGGTCACAGTTTTTCGCGGCTGGAGAATTCCATCGACAGCTTCGAGCGGACGGTGGCGTTTCTCGATAAACACATGAGGTGAGAATGGAGCTCGGAATCGGCGGGAAAGTAGCGGTAGTGGCGGCGGCGAGTCAAGGCCTGGGCAAGGCGAGCGCGCAGGCGCTGGCGAAGGAAGGAGCGCGGGTGGCGATTCTGAGCCGCCGGCAGGAGGAGCTGGACAGGGTGGCGCATGAGATCGGGGCGGCGCTGCCGGTGGCCTGCAATCTGGCGTCGGCGACGGATATCGAGGCGGCCATCGCCAAAGTGGCGGAGAAGCTGGGGCCGGTGTCGATCCTGGTCAACAACTGCGGCGGTCCTCCGGCGGGGACGTTCGATACGATCACGGAGAAGCAGTGGGAGGAGTCGTTCGAGCAGGTCTTCCTCAGCGCGCTGCGGCTGACGCGGGCGGTTCTGCCCATGATGCGCGCGGCGAAGTGGGGGCGGATCGTGAACATCGTCTCGTCCTCGGTGGAGCAGCCGCTGCCCGGCCTGATCGTCTCGAACGCTTTCCGTCCGGCGCTGGCGGGATGGGCGAAGACGCTCTCGGCGGAGGTGGCGGCGGACAACATCCTGGTGACTTGCGTGGCTCCGGGACGGATTCTGACGGCGCGGACGGAGACACTCGACCGAGCGGCGTCGGAGAAAACGGGCCGGCCGCTGGACCAGATTCGTCAGGAGCGGGTGGCGGCGGTGCCGCTCAAGCGCTACGGAACACCGGAGGAGTTCGGCGCGGCGGTGGCGTTTCTGACGTCGGACCGGGCATCCTATTTGACCGGTTCCGTGCTGCGGGTGGACGGGGGAGCGGTGGCCGGTATATGAAGCTGCTCACATTTTCCTATCAAGGCGGGAAACATGCGGGGGTCCTAGCGGACGGCGGGATCGCGCCGGTGAGCGAGATCAACGCCCGGCACGGGACGAAGATTCCGGACAACCTGCTGGAAATCATTCGCACGGGCACGGACGGAATCGAGACCTCCGGAGTCGCCCGGCTGCCGCTGGCCGAGGTCACGCCGCGGCTTCCGTACGAGGTTCCGCCCAAGATATGGTGCATCGGCCTCAACTACCTTTCACACGCCGAGGACATCGACGCGGTGCAGCCGGAGGAGCCGGGCAGTTTCATGAAGCCGGCGTCCTGCATGTTCGAGCCGGGCGGAAATATCGTGCTGCCGCCCAAGGACATTTCCGACGACGTGGATGCGGAAGGGGAGCTGGGCGTAGTGATCGGGAAGACCTGCCGGTTCGTGCCCGCTTCCGAGATCCGCGGCGTGATTTTCGGGTACACGACGACGCTCGATCTGACGGCTCTCGACATACTGAAGAAGAACCCGCGCTATCTGACGCGGTCGAAGAGCATCGATACGTTTTTCAGCTTCGGGCCGGTGATCGTGACCGCCGACGAGATCGAGGACGTGGAATCGCTCGAGGTGATCACGGAGCACAACGGGGGCGTGTGCTCGCGCGACTTCGTCCGGCACATGCGGACACGTCCGTTCGAGCTGGTGCGTTTCCACAGCGACCACATGACGCTGCACCCCGGCGACCTGATTTCGACCGGATGCCCGAAGGGAGCGCGCATCAAAGCCGGCGACACGGTGCGGGCTCGCATCGAAGGTGTGGGGGAGCTGTCGGCGAAAGTCACGCAGGGCAGCAGGGCGGTCTGAGCGGGTCGGGCGGCGCGCAAAAAGCGGGGACCGGCGGCCCCACTTTGGTACAATCGTCAGTTTCGATGGTGAAGACCGAAAAAGAGCACCGGCAGGATATTGTCGAGATCGGCCGCCTGGTGTACCAGAAAGGCTGGGTGGCCGCCAATGACGGCAACATCACGATCCGGCTGGACCAGGACCGGATTCTGGCGACTCCCACAGGGGTGAGCAAGGGGATGATGCATGTCGACGACCTGATCGTGGTGGACATGCAGGGCAACAAGATCGAGGGCCGCAAGGAGCGCACGTCGGAGATCGCCATGCACACCACGATCTACAATCTGCGGCCGGACATCCGGTCGGTGGTGCATGCGCATCCGCCCGTAGCCACCGGATTCGCCTCGGCGGGCAAGCCGCTGAATATCGCCCTGCTGCCGGAAGTGATCATCGGGCTGGGCTGCGTTCCGCTGGCGGATTACGGCCTGCCGGGCACGCCGGCGCTGACCGATCCGATGCTGCCTTACATCCCCAAGTACGACGCCATCATGATGGGCAACCACGGCGCGGTCTGCTACGGGGAAGACGTCTACAAAGCATTCTTCAAGATGGAGACCATGGAGCACTTCGCGCGGATTTCACTGGTGGCGGAACTGCTGGGCGGAGCGAAAGCGCTGCCGCGGATCGAGGTGGACAAGCTGTTCGATTCGCGCACGAGATACGGCGTGAAGGCCAAGGCGGGCGCGCAGCCGGGCTGTCCGGTGGTGGCCGAGGACATGGAGCAGGATGAGGAGCGGTTCTACGTAACGCGGCAGGAGCTCATCTCCCTGGTGGATGAGGCGCTCAAGGCGCGGGGAATCGCGTGAACGTGATTTTTGGAGGGTTCTGAATGGGTGAAGCATTGGGAATGATCGAGACCCGCGGGTTCGTGGCCATGATCGAAGCGTCGGACGCCATGGTCAAGGCGGCGAAGGTTTCGCTGGTGGGCTGGGAGAAGATCGGCTCGGGGTACGTGACGGCTCTGGTGCGCGGCGACGTGGCCGCCGTGCGGGCCGCCACCGACGCCGGCGCTGCAGCCGCGCGGCGCGTGGGCGAGCTGATCGCGGTGCACGTGATTCCACGGCCGCACCCGAGCCTGGAAGACGTGCTGCCGATCGGCAAATCGAATGGCGGGAAGTAAATGATCCTGGCCCGCGTGGTCGGCAGCGTGGTTGCTACCCGGAAGGACCCGCGACTCGAAGGCAAGAAGCTGCTGATTCTCAAGCCGATCAGCCCGGACGGTAAAGACGAGCCCGGGTACGTGATTTCCGTGGACACGGTCAGCGCCGGATTCAAAGAGACCGTTCTCGCCGTCTCGGGCAGCTCGGCCCGCATGGCGGAAGGCTGCAAAGACACGCCGGTCGATTCCACCATCATCGGAATTGTCGACACGATCAGCCTGGACACCTGACCATGTACCTCGGCCGCGTCGTGGGCTGCGTCGTGTCCACCATCAAAGACAACAACCTGGCGGCGCAGCGGTTGTTGATCGTCCAACCGCTCACGCCGCGGCTCGAGCCGACGGGAAAACGCCAGGTCTGCGCCGACTGCACGGGCGCCGGCGCGGGCGAGCTGGTCTACTGGTGCAAAGGAAAGGAATCGAGCTTTCCGTTTCTTCCGGCGGAAGTTCCCACCGACAGCACGATCGTGGGGATTGTCGATGCGGTGGACCTGTGCTGATCGCGCGCGTGGTGGGCGAGCTGGTGGCCACCTACAAGCACTCGAGCCACGAAGGCTGCAAGCTGCTGATGGTCCAGCCGCTCGATTTGGACGGATCGGATCGAGGCGACGCCGTGGTGGCCGTGGACGCCGTGGACGCCGGCCCGGGCGACCGCGTGCTGCTGGTGACGGAAGGCTTCAGCGCCATGACGAGCGTCGGGCGGCCGAACTCGCCGATCGACATGGCGGTGATCGGCTTCATCGACCACATCGACCTGGCGGCCGACGCGCTGCCGGCCGGGAATAAACCGGGACGCCGGAAGAAATCGCAGCGATAACTTCTGTTCCGGCGCAGAGAATCCGCGCGCGACAGGTCCGCTGGTTTGCCCGTGCCAGCTTTCGTGTTGTATTCTGCGGATGCAGATACCGTAGGAGAATACCCGCCCCAATGAGCGCAGTCGAAATCATCCGACCCAAACTGAATCCCGGCAAATTGTTCATCAACGGGAAGCACGAAGACGCAGCCAACGGCCGCACGATCGAAGTGATCAATCCGGCCACGGGCGAAGTCCTGACCACCGTGCCGGAGGGCGAGGCTCCGGACGTCGACCGGGCGGTGGCCGCGGCCCGGGCCAGCTTCGAGAAGAAGAGCTGGCGGGGGCTCGATCCGTCGAAGAAGGAGAAGATTCTCTGGGATATCTCCGAGCTGCTGGCGAAGCACAAGGACGAGCTGGCGCTGCTCGAATCGCTGGAGAACGGCAAGACGGTGCGGGAGGCGGCGGGCGCCGATGTAGGTCCGGCGATAGACGCGTTCCGCTACTACGCGGGATGGGTGCGCAAGATTTACGGGGAGACGATACCGGTGGACGGCGGCTTCCTCAACTACACGCTGCGAGAGCCGGTGGGCGTGGTGGGGGCGATCGTGCCCTGGAATTTTCCGCTGCAGCTGGCGGTGTGGAAAGTCGCGCCGGCGCTGGCGTGCGGGTGCTCGGTGGTGCTCAAGCCGTCGGAAATGACGCCGCTGACCGCGCTGAGGCTGGCCGAGCTGTGCATGCAGGCGGGACTGCCCGAAGGCGTGCTGAACGTGGTGACCGGTTACGGCCAGACCGCGGGCGAGGCGCTCGGCCGCCACATGGACGTCGACAAGATCAGCTTCACCGGGAGCACGCGCACGGGGCGGGCGCTGATGAAGGCGTCGGCGGAGAGCAACCTGAAGCGCGTGAGCCTGGAGCTGGGCGGCAAGTCGCCGAACATCATTTTTCCGGACGCGGACCTGGACGCGGCCATGAAGGCGGCGTTCTGGGGCATTTTCGGGAATAAGGGCGAGATCTGCAGCGCCGGATCGCGCCTGCTGCTGCACGCCGACATTCACGACAAGTTTCTCGACACGATGGTGTCGCGCGCCAGGCGGATGCGCGTGGGCGATCCGCTGGACAAGGCGACCGCCATGGGCGCGCAGGTGTCCGAAGCCCAGATGGAGCGCATACTGGGCTATATCCGGGCGGGTGTGGAGGAAGGGGCCACGCTGCGCTGCGGGGGCGAGCGGGACATGGAAGGAACGAACAGCAAAGGCTTCTTCGTCAAGCCGACGGTGTTCTCGGAGGTGAAGCCGCAAATGAAGATCGCGCAGGAGGAGATTTTCGGACCGGTGCTGGCGGCGATCCGGTTCGAGAATCCCGACGAGGCGGTGGCCATCGCCAACGGGACGATTTACGGCCTGGTATCGGCGGTGTGGACGAAGGACATCAGGCTGGCGCACCGCATGGCGGCGGAGATGAAATCGGGCTCGGTGTGGATCAACACGTACAACGGCTTCGACACGGGCTCGCCGTTCGGCGGCTACAAGCAGAGCGGCTTCGGGCGGGATCTGGGCGCCCACGCGCTGGAGCAGTACACCAGCGTGAAGTCGGTGTGGGTGGCGCTGTAGGTGCTCGAGCAGGTTCGCGAGCTGTTCGGGAAGCACGGCATTCAGCGCGTCAAGCTGGGCGCTTTCGATATCGACTGCACGCTGCGCGGCAAGTACATCAGCCTGGACAAATTCTGGACGGCGGCGGAAGCGGGGGTAGGGTTCTGCGACGTGATCTTCGGCTGGGACATCGCCGACGTCCTTTACGACAACGCCAAGGTCACGGGCTGGCACACGGGCTTTCCGGACGCCACCACGCGCATTGACCTGGCGAGTTTCCGGCCGATTCCGTGGGAGCCGGGGACGGCGTTTTTTCTGCTGGATTTCGTCAACGTGGCGGCGATCGCTCCGAGGCAGGTCCTGCAGCGGGTGATCGGGACGGCGGGCGGCTACCGCGCCAGCTTCTCGGCGGAGTACGAGTTCTTCTTTTTTCGCGAGACGCCGGAGAGCCTGCGGGAGAAGCACTACCGCGGCCTGACGCCGCTGAGTCCGGGGGCCTTCGGCTACAGCGTGCTGCGGGCTTCGGAGAACCAGCAACTGGCGCTCGACCTGTTCGAGCAGCTGGCCGGATTCGGCATTCCGCTCGAAGGTCTTCACACCGAGACCGGGCCGGGCGTGTATGAAGCGGCCATCGCGGTGGACGACGCGCTGGCGGCGGCGGACAAGGCCGCGCTGTTCAAAACCGCGGTGAAAGAGATCGCCAGCCGGCATGGCGTGACGCCCACTTTCATGGCCAAGTGGAGCGCCGACCTGCCCGGATCGAGCGGCCACCTGCACCAGAGCCTGTGGGATGCGGAGGGGCGCCGGAACCTGTTCTCCGACGGGGCCGGCGGAATGTCGGCGGTGATGCGGCACTACATCGGCGGGCTGGTGGCGAACCTGCCGGATCTGGCCGCCGTCTTCTGTCCGACGGTCAACTCCTACAAGCGGACGGTACCCGGAGCGTGGGCTCCGATCAACGCCACCTGGGGCGTGGACAACCGTACGACGGCGATCCGCGCGATTCCGGGGGGCGCCAAATCGACGCGGGTCGAACTGCGGCTGACGGGGGCGGACATCAATCCCTACCTGGCGATGGCGGCGTCGCTGGCGGCGGGTCTCGACGGCGTCGAGCGGGAGTCGCCGCCGCCGGCGCCCGTGGTCAACGCCTATTGCGGCGAGGCGACGCCGCTGCCGCGAACGCTGGCGGACGCTACCGCCCGTTTCCGGAGCAGCCAGGTGGCGCGGCGGTGGCTCGGGGACGAATTCGTGGAGCACTACGCGGGAACGAGGGAGTGGGAGTCGCGGCAGTTCGACAAGGCGGTGACGGACTGGGAGCTGGCGCGCTACTTCGAGTCGATCTGAGCATGGAAGGGAAACGGGCGCCACAGGAAGTATCGGCGATCATGCGGCGCGTGCGGTCGCGCGGCACGGCGCCCGAGGTATCGCTGCGCAAGGCGCTGCGGGAGCGGGCAGTGCGCTTCCGGGCTTGCGCCGAGAACCTGCCCGGCAAGCCGGACATCGTGATCGGCGACCGGCGCCTGGCGATTTTCATCGACGGGGACTTCTGGCACGGCGGCCAGTGGCGGCGCCGGCGGCTGTCCTCGCTCGAGGACCAGTTCCGGGAGACCGATTCGCGCGACTACTGGCTGCGCAAGATCCGCCGCAACATGGAGAGGGACTGCCGGTCGGCCGCGGCGCTGCTCGAGGGCGGCTGGAGCGTGCTGCGCTTGTGGGAGAGCGACGTTCTGCGCGACCTCGACGGGTGCGTGGCCAAGATCCTGAAAGGGCGGGCGGCCAGGATCCTTTCCCGAATTCCCGAAAAGAGCTTTTTCGCCTGGGCCGGCGACTGGAGCGCGCTCGAAAGCCACGGCTGGACGGCGCGGAGCAGTATTTCGCGGGTGACGCTCGCCGCGGGTCCGCTGAACGGATTCCCGCCGCGCGCCATGGCGAGGCGGCCTCCCCTGCTGCTGATGGAGACTACCGGGCGGGGCGCCGATTTCGACGGGCTGCGGCGGCTGGGTTATGTCCTCGAGGAATTGTCACCAGGACAGGGGCGGCGCTTCGTGATCGGCAGCCGGGCGCCTGGCGGGGCGCGGAGCCTGCCGCAGGCGCCGGAGTGCGGCCGTCCGGGCGCAATCGCCTGGATCGCGGAGAACTACCTGAACCCGCTGGTGAACGAAATGATTCACGGCAGAGTTCTGCGGCGGTATACCACGGTCTCGCGGGTGCGCGCGACGGGCTGATAATCGGCCAGCCAGGGCTGCAGATCCGGGAACGCTTCGATCGAGAGACGCGGGTTGTAAGGACCCAATCCGTCGAGGATCACGTCCGGCCGCGACCGAATCAGCTCGCGGCGGTTGACGGCGGCCAACTCGGGGGCGACCGGAGTCGAGTCGACCAGGTGGCGGTCGGCGGGCACGCCGGTGAGGGGCTGCGAATCCAGAAATCGCGCGGCGGCGGAGAGCCCGGTGCGGACGTAGAGTTCGGGACGGAAGCCCCAGACGAACAGCGTGGCGGGCGGCCGGGCGATGGCGCGGGCGAGGGCGGCGGCTTCGCGGCTGTCGCGGTCCATGGCGACGTCCACCCATTTGTGCTCGCGTCCGGCGGCCAGGTCTCGCGCCAGTATGAAGTAGCGCGGTCCGAAGCGGGCGGCGGGTATCAGCAGGGTGATTCCGACGACGGCGGCGCGGCATCGCGCGGGGAGGAGGCAGATGCCCCGCGCGCCGAGCAGCGCCAGCGGCGGCAGAAGCTGGAAGAAGTAGCGTGGGAAGAATCGCCAGCCGGCCGTTACGGCGAGGAAGGACAGGGCGAGCCAGGCGGCCCACTTCCAGCGCTCCGCGTTCCGATCCTCGCGCCAGAACCAGACGGCGCCGGCCACCAGGGCCGAGTGAAATCCCAGCCAGCCGGCGGTGCGCAGAAGGGCGTTGCGGACCGGATCGGCGACGAAGGTGCGCGAGGCGTACAGGCGTCCCCACTTCCAGACCTGCTCATAGTAGGGCTCGAGCGCTCCGGTCCAGCCGAGCCAGGCGAGCACGACCGCGTTGGGGGCGGCGAAGCCGGCCAGCAACAGCGGCAGCGAGCGGTAACTCCACAACCCGCAGGCGGCCAGCACGATCAGCCCCTTGGAATTGATGGTGAACGCGACGCCGGCGGCGATACCGGCCGCCAGCGGACGCCGGCTCCAGGCCAGCCAGACCGCCGCCAGATGCGGAGCCGCCATGAGCAGGTCGGCGGCCAGCGGGACGACCGCCGAGGGCGTGTCGAAGACCAGGAAGAAAGCCATCAGGGCGGCCGCCCAACGGGCTTCGCGGGGACTCCAGAGGTCGCGGGCGAAACGGTAGGCCAGTGCGCAGACCAGCAGGCTGTAGAGCGCGCCCGCCAGCCGCAGCGGCCATCCCGGCTGCGCCCCCCAAAGCCGGTAGATCGCGGCCAGCAGGGGCGGCTTGTCGAACCAGATGTCGCGATAAAGCGCCCGGCCGGTTTGCATTTGAGCAGCGGCCGCCAGCGGCAGACTTTCTTCCGCCCAGAGGATGGCCACGTGGCACAGGCGGGCGCAGATCAGCAGAGCGAGCAGAATCAGGAAGAAGCGCGACGGCTTCATGCGCCGCCGGGCGCGGCACGCTCGTTCAGGAGCCGCTTCAGCACTTTGCGAAGGCCCTGTCCGTATTCCGGGTCGGCGAGCGCGAATTCGACGAACGTTTCGAAGTAGCTGGGGAAATTCCCGATGTCGTAGCGCTTTTCGTAGGGCGCGATCTTCACGGCGATGACCCGCTTCCCTTCCTGGCACAGCAGGCGGATGGCGTCGGTAATCTGGATCTCGCCCCTGGCGTCCGGCTTGATGCGGCGGATCATGTCGAAAATCAGCGGCGAGAAAACGTAGCGTCCGGCGATGGCGAGGTTGCTGGGCGCTTTGTCCGGCGAGGGCTTTTCAATCAGATCGATGACGCGAAAGGCGTCGCCTCCTCCGGGCTCCGGTTGTACGATTCCGTAGTGGCTGACCTCGGCGGGGGGCACCTCCTCCACGGCGATGACGCAGCTGGCGCGCTTCGATTCGAATACATCGGCCAGCCGCGTGACCACTTTTGCATTGGCGTGCAGCCCCAGAATCGAATCGCCCAGGGCGACCAGGAAGGGATCCTCGCCGGCGAAATTCTCGCCGCACAGGATCGCGTCGCCGAGCCCGTGCTGCAGTCGCTGCCGGGTGTAGAAAAAATGCGCCTGCAGATCGTCGAAGCCGATCTCGTCGAGCAGGTCTTTCTTGTTCGCGGCGGTCAGCGTGCGGACCAGCTCCGGGTCGTGATCGAAATGATTCTCGA
>DATJFH010000060.1:0-26636 GCA_035495815.1 Bryobacteraceae bacterium | reverse complement strand
GCCGGGGCCCCATGGTCCCACCAAGAGGTTATGCCTAACTCCGTTGATAGACAATCCGAACTCGACGCGTTCGCTCTGTGCCTCTTCCCCCGGCTGCAATTCCTGAATACTCAGAATGATTCGCCGCTCATGGTCGTGGCTAAGGAAAACGTGAACGGCCGCCTTCGGGTCGCGAATCACGCCCAACGGTTTAGCGCCTGAGGCTGCAACCGGCTGTCTCAAGTCAAATTCAAGGTATCTGTCACTCTCCTGCTTTGCCGGCCCACCACACGCCGACCTCGTTCTTGCACCAACCCAGAGGTTGAGAGCGTCGCAAACCGTGGAGCTCACATTCGGAGAATCGATGAATGCTTCGTTGCGATCGGGTTTGACACCGAAACCGGGAAAGACTACCGTTTTCAGACGATACGGCGGAACGTCGCGAAGCACCGTGAGTTCTTTATCGCCGATTTTTACTCGACCCTCCTGCGTACCTGCCGTGTAGCCGCCCAGACACTTGCCCGCATCGTCTTCCACGACCCAAACTGCTCCGGGTGCTCCATAACGCGGCACTGCCCACCGGGCCCGGAGCGCCATTCTGAATTTTTTTCCATCCGGAGACAAAACAAAAATCTGAAGGGTCGTATCGGTGCGGTTCTCAAAATTAACTTTTGTCAGCGTTGTCTCTTCGTTTCGGCTTTAACGTCGAGTGCTTCGCAGGGAGTTGGGGCGATCAGCACCGGTTGAGCGGAGGCGAGTCCGCAACCTGCGACAGAAATCAAGGCGAACCGAAAGAATGACGTACCCAATGTCGTGTCCCTCATGACTACCCTTCCTTGGCACGCTCCGGAAACCGCAGCCGATATCCTCAACAGTAGATGGCGACCGATCCCAGGTGTCGGTTGACATCATAGCACGCAGCCTCAAGCTGAGGCTCTGCAAACTGAGCTGCGTCGTGGCCCGGATTGCGGAAGACATGAGGTCCTACCGGGAACGGCCCGATATGCCACTTGGCTGGAAAACGCCCGTTGCTCCGAAGTGCCGAATTGCTCCTCCGAGTGGACCGTCGGCATAACCGGAAGTTGGCCACTAAATAAGATGTAAAGCCAGTGCGAGCGTTGAGTTGGGGTCTCCCGAAGCCGGAAGATGTGCGGAGTAGGATCGAGTTCGAATCCCGACTGGAGTATTGAGATTTGGCTCCCCGGCATGGATTCGAACCACGATTCACGGCTCCAAAGGCCGCTGTCCTACCATTAGACGACCGGGGAATGGAATATCGAACAGTTCTCAGTGTAGCCTTGTCGGATCTACTGTTGCAACGGTTCCGATCGCCTAGTCCAGATGCGTCAGAACCCGGTTAGCGCGCAGCTTCAGGCGCGCCGAAAAAGCCCATGCTCGGATTGTTTTTCGTCAGACCAAACGGATTCATGACGCCCGTGGTGGTCAATCCGTTGGGTGACGTCCACTGGACCGCTTGAGGGGTAGCCGTCGCGGCTGGATCCTGAATCACGGACTGGCTGACGGGATTGGCTGGATCGTAGTCCGGATTCGTGATGTAAAACGGCCGCGCAGGCGTCACCGGTGACTGCGAAGCGGCTTCCGTTCCGGATTCGGCGGCGCCGGCTTGCCGTTCACTCGACGGAGCGGCAGCTTTTTGCCGGCCCGTCGCCGGCTTGACGGCATCCGCCTGCATCAGTCTCTCGATCAATCCTGCCATTGAAAACTCGGATAACTGCTTTGTTCCGGTGCTGCTGAGACGCGGGGTCTCGACGGGGGACGCTGAACGGCCGGCCAGGGTGGATATATTCACTAAAACCTCCGCTATCTCGTATTGCACCTGAAACTCCAGAATCAGCGGCGGCCGTACAGCCGGCGGGCCAACTCGGAACGGCGCACCGGACCCGGGCGGCGAACTGTCTGAGCGGGCAGCGCCCTGGGGAGCCGCTCTTCACGCCAGTCTGTCCAGACGAACGGAAGATCCGGATGGAACCAGTTGCGGTGGTCGGACGCCATCCATCCCTCCTTGAGCGCCATCGCCACCGCGTCGGCCGAGCCCATCCGCTTTCCAAAGTACGCAGCCAGCGCAACGGCCGCTTCGGCTCGCGTCACCGGCGCGTCCGGAGACGCGTGGAGGTCCGAGGACCCGACCGGATATGCGCCGTGCAGCGCCGCCAGTTGAATCGCTTCAAACGCCGGATGATCGGAAGCCAGGTCATCGAACCAGACCATCGGCACGCCCGACCGCGCAAGCTCCAACTGGACGGCTTCGGCCGCCGGCAGCTGTCCTTTCTCGAGCCAAAGCGCGGCCAGCGTTCCGGACGCCTCCCCCACGTTCCATTCGACCGGGTGAAGCCGGAAAGCGCCGTTGGTGAGGTGTGTGACTCCCAGGTTCTTCCCCGCGGGAAGCAGGTTCGAGGGTTCCCGCGCCAGCAGGGCCGACATGGGAATCTGGAACGGCTTCGGCATACGCATGCGCCCCCGCTCGTTAGCCCCGCAGGGGTGTATGTCCACCATGTAAAAGCCCGATCCGATCGAATCCGCGAACCAGCGCGCCCGTGGGCCTTTCTGATAATCCTCCACGATGTCCTGCTCGGTAACGCGCGTCTGCGCCACCATCCGGCGCGATTCGCGGATGTAGGGATACTTCGACATGCCGTCGGCTGTGCCCATAACGTCGGGGCGCAATTTCAACTCCGGATAGCCGCGGCCGCCTCCTTCGCGCGGGACGTCATGCGTGAGCCAGTACAAGAACGCCTCGGAAGTCTGCTTGGCGCGCTGCAGAATACCGGCCAGGGCGCCCGGGGCCTGATCGAGCGGCGATTCCGCGCCATAGTCCTGCCGGGGCCAGTTCATCAGGGCGATGTCGCGCGGAACGCCGCTCGCGAAATGGCGCGCATCGAGCAGCCGCCGCCACGGAAAGAACGGACCCGGCGACATATTATTGGGCACTGGCGGAATCTCGCCGAACATCGTGTACTGTATCCATCCCTTCCAGCCGTGCTCTTCCGGGTAATTCACCCGCAGCGAGAAACCCTGCCGGGCAAGGATGGCGTCATAGCCGGCGGGCTTCGGCGCGTCCGGCGCGGGTTGCGAGCCGCGCTCGATCACGAACGGATATGTGAAGCTCTGGACGCACGCAGAGTTGTGCTCCGGGGAAGCGTCGGGCTCCCCGGTGTCGGATTTCGCCTCGGAGCCAACCACGTAGGGAACTTTCGCCAACGGCAGCAGGTCTCCCATCTCGGTCGCGTCCAGCACGAAACGCGGGCGGAAACGGATCACGGAGCGCTTCTCGAACTGCCAGGCCAGCGCGGATTCGACTCTCCCGCCTCTCATCTCGAGAGCAAACACAGCCGTCCGAAGCCAGATTCCAAGCTTCGGCCGCCGTAGCATCTCCTCCAGAACGCCCACCCCCACCCTGGGCTCGAAGCACAGAGCGGACACGTAGCAGGAACCGGGGTTGAGATTCTCCCCTTCCCTCGCGGCGGCCGTCAAGGCGCGGTTCCTGCGATACCACTCCCGAATGCCCGAACGGAACTGCATGTAGCTTCGCGTGCCGCCCGCGAATTCGATGAAGCGGTTCTCATCGAGCGCAGAAACGCCTCCAGCCGTCGCCTGGCCGCCGACCCAGTCGGTTTCTTCCGTCAGACACACCGAATGGCCGCGACCTGCCAGGGCGAGGGTCGCGCCCACCCCGCCCATGCCCGCGCCGGCTACCAGCGCGTCGCAGGAGATCTCTTCCACCCGGTCCGGCACCGTCACCCGCACGACCGCGCTCGCCGGGTCCCCGTGCAGGGGCACTTTCTGGACGTCGAGTACGCTGTACTCGGCCGCCGGCGCCACGGCCGCCATCGCGACCCACGCCAGAAGGCTCACCGCCGGAATCTTCATGCTTCCTGATTGACCAGCTGGAACAGCGCGTTGATGTAGCCGAAAGCGTAGGCGAACGCCTGCTCTCCGCCTTCGTCTCCGGGAATTTTCGGCACGTGGTCGGGCATGATCATTCCGTCGTAATCCACTTCCTTGTACACGCGCAGGGCGCGAATCAGATTGACGTCGCCGTTATCGGGGAACGTCTCCTGGAAGTTCAGAAATCCGCCGCGGATATTGCGGAAGTGCACATTGAAGATCTTTTTGCGCTGGCCGAAATAGCGGATCACATCGTAGATCTGCTCGCCAGGCTTCTCGAGCATTTCGCTCACGGTGCCCTGGCAAAAGTTCAATCCGTGATACGGGTTCTCGCGGATGGAGACGAAGCGCTTGAGGCCCTCGACGCTGCCCATCACGCGATGGATTCCGCGGAACGCCTTGCCTCGCGGCATGGGCGGATCGTGCGGATGGCAGCCGATCCTCACTTTGTACTCCTGGGCCGCCGGAGCAACCCGGTCCAGAAAGTAGGTGATGCGTTCCCACGTTTCCTCGATGCCCACCGCTCCGGCTTCGGTCAACGGCGGATCTTCTTTCACTTTGGAATAGTCGAAGGCGCTGTACATGGAGCTGCCCCGGCCGGGGACGGAGGACGTCCGGACCACGGCCAGCACGGTGAGGTTGTATTTCAGGTTGGGAATGCCGGCTTGCGCAGTATTGCGGATCATCTGACAGATTCCGTCGATTTCGCGGTCGCGCTCCGGGCTCTTGCCCAGCAGGACGTGTTTGACGCCGCTATTGGTGATGGTGGAGTTGGTCGGCAACTCGACCATGTCGAGGTGGAGTCCGAATTTCTCGACCCGCTCCCGCATGCGTTTCAGCCCGTCCACAGACCATTTTTCGTCCAGCGTCCTGGAAGGGGAGGAGAGGCAGACATGCTCGCAGCCCAAAGCGGCCAGGACACTCAGGGTGCGGTCGGATCTGGCGTGCTGCGTGCCCACCTTCATGCGCACGCGGCGGGCAGGCGCAGCGCCTTTGATTTGGGACGCGGCCAGCGCGGCGCCCGATGTGAATAATTCTCGACGAAGCATGTAGCGTTCCTTTCTGCGATCCATGTTCAGCCCGGTTTAGTGAAAACCAGGATGGCTTCCGATATTGTAGCGTTCATGCCGGGCAGCCTTTCCGCCCGGGCCGAACAGCGGCTTCACAGCAGCCGGCAGGGGGGCCAGGTGGCCATGGAAGCCCACTCGGCGAAAGGCCACGTAATAATGGTGAACACCACATGAACCGAAGACATTTTCTTCAGAGGGCGATCCCCGCTTCCCTGGTCCGTCCCGGAAACGCCCAGACCGGCGCGGGCCGGCCGCCCAACTTCATTTTGATTCTGGCGGACGACCAGGGCTATGGCGACCTCGGATGCTACGGCTCACCGCACATCCGTACGCCCAATATCGACCGCATGGCCCGCGAGGGCGTCCGCTTCACCGATTTCTATGCCCAGCCGCTCTGCGGACCGTCCCGCGCAGCCCTCATGACCGGTTGCTACCCGGTCCGGAACAGCCTCATGTTCAATCATCTGCCCCGCGCCCGCACCGGCATCCATCACGATGAGCGTACCATCGCCGAGGTCCTGAAGCCGCGCGGGTACGCGACCATGATGATCGGAAAATGGCACCTCGGCGACGCGCCGCCCTTCCTGCCGACCCGCCACGGCTTCGACTCCTATTTCGGACTGCCCTACTCGAACGACATGTGGCCGTTCCATCCCAAGATTCAGCCCACGCCCGGCGAGAATCCGCGTCTGACAGAAGCTCGCCGGCACGCCCAGTCCACCGGCTATGACGGCCAGGGTCAGGTCTACCCGACAGGTTGGTTTCCGGACCTGCCGCTGATGTCGAACGAGGAGATCGTGGAGCTGAACCCGGACCAGCGGAAGCTGACCTCGGAATACACGGACAAGGCGCTGGAGTTTATCCGGGGGAACCGCTCTCGCCCGTTCTTCCTGTACCTGGCGCATGCCATGCCGCACGTGCCGCTGTTTTCGGCAAAGTCATTCGAAGGCAAGTCCGTGCGTGGACTGTACGGCGACGTGGTGGAGGAGCTCGACTCCAGCGCCGGCCGGATCCTCGATACGCTCAAAGAGACGGGGCTCGACGGGAACACGCTCGTCATGTTCACGTCGGACAACGGACCGTGGCTCCCGTATGGCATTGACGCGGGGTCGGCGGGACCGCTGCGCGGAGGTAAGGGGACTGTCTGGGAGGGCGGAATCCGCGTTCCGGCGATCCTGCGCTGGCCGGGGCGCATTCCCGCCGGGCAGGTGACCTCGGAGGTCGCCGCCAGCATCGACATCCTGCCGACCTTCGCCTACTTGGCCGGCGCGGCGCTGCCGGATCACACCATCGACGGGCAAAATCTCTGGCCGGTACTGACACAGCGGGGCGCTTCGAGCCCGCACGATGCGTTCTACTACTACGATGCCGTGCTTCCCTACAAAGCGGAGGAGGGCCGTCCTCAGCCGAAACAGGCGATCAAAGCCATTCGCAGCGGCCGCTGGAAGTTGTTCCTTGAAGGAAGCGGGACGGCAGTCAAGGGCGCCGCGCTCTATGATCTGTATTCGGATGTGGGCGAGACCAAAGACGTCCACGCGCGGCATCCGGAGATAGTGCAAAAGCTGGAAAACACCGCTGGAAAGTTCGACGCCGAAATTTCCGCCCATGTCCGCCCGCTGGGTGTTCTGTAGCGGAGCGGGGAAAGGCCGGTCCGGTCATCCACATCGCTCTGCGCCGCGATCTTTCGAGACTCTCCGCAGGTAGCTTTCGGCGGCGCTTCGAATTGCCGACCCGTCGTGGAACAGCCACAGCCGCGTCGCGTAAAGGTCGATCCGGAATTCCCGCGCGGCGCCGTTCAAACCGCCCGGCCGGCCCTCGAAGATATCGTGCATCAAGGCGTGCAGGAGCTCGTGCACGCAGGTGTTGATCGAGAGGAACGGTACCTGGTGGCCGTGGGCGCGGTTCAGCGCGACCATGCACACGTGGTACCCGCGATACAAGGTCGTGACGCCGCTCAACACCCTGCCGTTCGCCCATTCGATCGGTATCCGGTCCGTGATCACCAGATTGACAACGCCGGCATCCAGCCCGTAAATGACCGGCTCCCTGCCGGACGGCCGCCAGATTTCAGCCGTCTTCACGCTGCCTTCGAAACGAATACCGCACGACGCGAAGTCGCGGCAGGCCTCGGGCCAAAGCCGCGACCAGAAATAACGGATCTGCTCCGGGCCGAGCTGCGCCTTTCCGTCCAGCACATGATGAACCGGCACGGCCAGCGGCGTCTGCGCGGTAACAGCGGCGGCCAGGGCGAACGGGGTCAACAAACTCTCACGCCGCGTCATCGCTTCTTCAGTGTAAAGGCATTTGCGCGGCCGGGTCTCCGGTCGAATCAGGGCGGCTGCGAACGGGAATTAGCGCGTCAGAACTCGACGCGCAGCGCCAGCTGTGTGCTCCTTCCCGGGCGCGATCCGCTGATGACGCCGAACGCCGGCGTGCCGACGCTGTGGCCCGGCAGATTGAATCCGGTGTGGTTCGTCAGATTGAAAAACTCCGCCCGCAGCTCCGTGCGCAAATTCTCACGAATGGCGAAGCTCTTGATGAACGACGCATCCACGTTGGCCAGTCCGGGACCCGACATCGTGCCCCTGCCGGCCGTCCCGAAGCGGAACTGAGCCGGAGCCGCGAACGCCCCGGTATTGAACCACCGGCCGAGGGTTCGCTCGGAATCGGACAGGCTTCCCTGCCCGATCACGTCGGCTCGCACCGTGCCTGGGTTGAACGCATTCGTCTGGTTCGTGCCGCTGAAAACGGTGAACGCGGGCCCGGCTTGGAAGGAGGTGATGGCCCCCAGCTTCCAGCCGCCGAAGAGCGTCGTAACCAGACCGCGCTTGCGCAGAAACGGCAGTTCATAGACCGCGCTCAGAACGGCGCGATGACGCACATCGCTTCCGGAGAGCCCTTTGTCGTGACCACGGTTGTAGAAATCCATGTAACTGCCGACGTCTCCGAACTCGGTGAACGATTCCACATCGTCGATGAACTTGGAAAACGTATAATGCGCCAGCAGCGAGAATCCGCGCTGGAAACGCCGCTCGACCTTCAGGACGGCCGCGTGATACGTGGAATTTCCGAGCGGCGGATTGAGTACGCTCACGTTGGTGAACTGGGGAAAGGGACGCCGCACCTGGGCATTCCCCGGACCGATCAAAGAGGGCGGCACCTGGTTGATGGGCAGATCCGGCGCGGTCAGATGATGGCTCAGGTTCGCCAGGTATCCGACGTCCAGCAGCAGCGCGCCGGGCAGCTCGTGCTGAATATCGAAGTTGTACTGAAGTGAGACCGGCGTGGGACGGCTGCGCTCGAAGAAGGTCACCGCCGTGTTCGGCGACGCGCCCACCGCAACCGCGCCGAAGCCCGGTCCGAACTGATCGACGGTAGGCCGGGTCACCGCCGGGAAGCCGTCCCGCAGACGCATCGCCGAAGTGACGCCGGACTGGCTGGCGGCAATCCGGACATCGGTCGAGAAGCCGAGCGCGGCCGCTGTACCGACGATCGAATTCACGGCGGCTCCGTAGGCGATTCCGCCGCCGCCGCGAATGACAGTCTTGTCGAAGACATGCCAGGCGAAGCCGGCGCGCGGGCCGAAGTTGTTGCCGTCGAAATCCCACGCGGAGCGCGGAACTCCGTTTCGTCCGGCGAACGTGATCACGCCGGGCGTACCGGAAACGGGGTTGATCGCCGTCATGTCGAATGAGTTCATGCGATCTTTGTCTTCGGTGCGCGGCGTAGTCCCTTCCCAGCGCAGTCCGATATTTAGAGTGAGCTTGCTCGAGACGCGCCAGTCGTCCTGTAGATAGGCCCCCCAATAGGTGGAACGGGACAGGATCGGATCCGGCCGGATAATATTGGCCGAGTCCACCTCGCCGAGCAGGAATGTCGCCAGCGCGTTCCCCGTTCCCGTCGTTCCCGGCAAGCCGGTGAGATTCGGGCCGAACGCGAAATTGCCGCTGGAGGAAGTATCGGTGTCGTCATTGAAAATGCCGATTCGCGTTTCGATCCCGACCTTCAGGGCGTGCTTGCCGCGGAACCACGAGACCGATTCCTGGATCTGATAATCGAGCAGCGGGCTCGAATAGCGGAAGGGCGCGCCTCCCATGCCCTGGAAGCCGGTGATGCCGATGATGGGAAATCCCGCGCTGGAGACTCCGCGTAATCCGACTTTGGCTGCGAAGTCCTCGCCCTTGCCGTAGCGCTGGCTGAAAAAGTCGCGGCGGACAAAGCCGGCGCGGAATTCGTTCAGGAGGTTGGCGTGGAAGGTGTGGGTCCAGGTGCCGAGCAGGTTGTGCGTAGTCTGATCGGTGGTGCTGGCGGAAGGATCGGCGTTCACCGATCCCCAGATACCCTCGTTCCGGTTCCGGGATTTGGCGATGAAATAGCGGACGAAAAGCTGATTGCTGGAGTTGAACTGATGATCCCCGCGCCCGACTACGATGTCCCGGCTGAGGGTGGGCCGCGTATTCTGGGAAAAATTATTGGCGCCGGTGATCGTCCCGGGCTGGTTCGGCTGCGGCCAGAAAGCCGAAAGCGCGCGAGCGACCGGGTCCAGACGCCCCTGGGGAATGATATTGCCGGCGAAGGGCTGACGCGAGGCGTTCTGCCCGGTGGCCGGATCGTAAATCAGCAGCAGCCTGCCTTGCGCGTTCAATGTCTCGGAAAAATCTCCCAGCCGCTGTTTCGGCGTGGGAATCGTCTGGTTGGCGGTGGCGCCGGTCACCTGCTCGGTGCGCTCGTAGGTGACGAAGAAGTGCGTGCGGTCCTTGCGGATGGGTCCACCGGCCGATCCGCCGAACTGGTTCTGCCGGAATTTGGCTCGATTGGCCGCGAAAAAGCTCCGTGCATCGAGCGCTTCGTTCCGGAAGTATTCGAACACGCTGCCGTGGAAGGCATTCGTTCCCGACCTGGTGGCCAGCGTCACCACGCCGCTCTGCGTCTGGCCGTACTCGGCCGAATAGTTGTTCGAGAGGACGCGGAATTCCTGCATGGCGTCCATGGGTAGCGGCACCTGGCTCTGGTTCACCGCGAGGCCGACCGTGTTCGTGTGGTTGCCGCCGTCGAGCGTGAACTGCTGGTTCCGCATGCGGCCGCCGCCCACGCTGAAAACGGGTATATCGCCGGTCACGTTCTGGATGGTGGCCCCCGGAATGAGGGCAATGAGCGCGGTTGAAGTGCGATTCGGCATCGGCATTCCGTCGATCATCTGGCGTTCGACCAACTGTCCGACGCTTGAAGACTGAGCATCGAGAATCGGAGTCCGGCCGGACACGCTGACCGTTTCCTGAACGCTGCCGAGCTGCAATACCAGATCGACCTGCACGGTCTGGCTGATCTGCACGGTGATCCCGGGCAATACCAGCTTCTGGAAACCGTTGGCTTCCACCTCCACGCGGTATGAGCCCGGGATAAGTCCAATCACGCGATATAGTCCGGCTTCATTGGCGACCGTGGGAATGGCGACACCGGATGCTTCGTTGGCGACCTGCACCTTGGCGCCAGGAATCACGGCGCCGGATGCGTCTTTGACGACGCCGGTGAGAGTGCTGGCCGTGGTTTGGGCATCGCCGGCGGAGGTCAGCGAGAAGAGTAGCGCGATAGAAATGATATGTGACTTCATGGACAATCTCCTGGTTAGAGTATCACTGTGGAGTCAGACTTAGACGGGCGGCCGCTCAGCAGGTGACCGGATTCAGGATGGATGCGAACGCGGTCATTTTCCAGCCGGATTTTCCGCGGCCGTACGAGAGATCGGGCCAGAATGTCGAGATTTCCGCAACCGGTCGGAAGAGTTTCGAATTTGAAACTGAAACCGGCCCGGTAACGGGTGTGGCGCTGCGGCCCGCCGCTCAGCAAGTCTCACCCCAGTCCTGATACATTGGGAGAGTCTTCGCTCAAAATCTCAACCAGATGACATCCGTACTTTCGGCCGGCGCCGGCGAAAAATTTCAACAACTGGTGAACCTGATGGCCCGGCTCAGAGGGCCCGGAGGCTGCCCCTGGGACCGTGAGCAGACCTTCGACAGCATCAAGCCCTACCTGCTGGAAGAAACCTACGAGGTCCTCGACGCCATTGACGCGCGCGACTGGCCGGAGCTCACGGGCGAACTGGGCGACCTGATGCTACAGGCCGTGTTCTTCTCCCAGATGGCCGCCGAGCAGGACCTGTTCCGCGTGGAGGATGCGCTCGACGCCATCAATCAGAAGCTCGTCCGCCGCCATCCGCACATCTTTGGGGATGAGACGGCGCGCACCGGCGACGACGTCCGCAAGATCTGGAGCGAGGTGAAGCAGCAGGAGAGCCGCGAAAAGAATCCTCAGGCCGCCAGGCCCGGGCTGCTCGACGGCGTGCCGCGGTCCTTGCCGGCGCTGGTGGAGGCGCAGCAGGTAACCTCCCGCGCCGCTCATGCCGGATTCGACTGGAACAACGCCGGCGAGGTTCTGGACAAGTTGCGCGAGGAGCTGGCCGAATTCGATTCCGCCCGCGCGACCGGCGATCCGGCGCAGCTCGAGGACGAATTGGGCGACCTGCTTTTCGTGCTGGTGAACCTGGCCCGCTTCGTGAAGGTGGATCCCGAGCAGGCCCTGCGCAAAACGAACGCCAAGTTTCGCCGCCGCTTCGGATACGTGGAGCAGAAGCTGGCCGAGCGGGGGGCCGCTCCGGCCGATTCCAATATCGAGGAGATGGAGTCTTTATGGCAGGAGGCCAAGGCGTCGGAGAACCGTCCGTGATCGAGATCGCGGCCCTCTCGACCCAGCCGGAATTCAAGAGCGCGGTGGAGCTGCAGGAAAAGATCTGGGGCTTCAGCGAAATCGAGTTGCTGCCGGTCCGCCTTTTTGTCGTCGCGACCAAAATCGGAGGCCAGGTCTTCGGCGCATTCGATGGTCAGCGGCTGGTCGGCTTCTGTCTCGCGATTCCGGGCCTGAAGGCGGGGGGCAAAGGGTATTTGCACAGCCACATGCTCGGGGTGCTGCCCGAGTACAGCAACCGCGGCCTGGGGCGCGCGATAAAGCTGGCGCAGCGCGAGGAAGCGCTCGAGCGAGGTATCGATCTCATCGAGTGGACCTTCGATCCACTGGAACTCAAGAACGCCTATTTCAACATCGAAAAGCTGGGCGCGATTATCCGGCGCTACGTTCCCAACCAGTACGGAACCACGTCAAGCTTTCTGCACGGCGGCCTGCCTACCGACCGCTGCACCGCCGAATGGTGGATCGACAGCGACCGCGCCCACGCCGCCGTCAATGGACGTCCAGCCGGCCGGCCCGCCATCGAAGCCACCATCGAGGTGCCCACAGCCATAGCCGAGCTGCGAAAAAGCGATCCGAAGCAGGCTCGCGATATTCAGCAGGCGGTCGGGGAGCGCTTTCAAAAGCTGTTCGGAATGGGATTGGCGGTAATCGGCTTCGACCGGTCCGAGGATGCCGGCTCATACCTGCTGGGGTTCTGGAAATGAGACTGGACCGTATCGTCCTGCGCCAGATCCGCATGCCCCTGGTGCATTTCTTCGAAACCAGCTTCGGACGCACCACCGAGCGGCATATGGTGCTGGTGGAAGCCGTTTCGGACGGCGTGTCCGGCTGGGGCGAGGTGACTGCCGGAGAGAACCCCTTCTATAACGAAGAGTGGACCCATTCGGCCTGGAGCATCGTCAAGGACTACGCCGCTCCGCTCGTGCTCGGCCGGGATCTGAAAAGCGCCGCCGATGTGAGCCCGCTCACCAGCCGTATTCGCGGGCACCTGATGGCGCGCGGCGGATTGGAGGCGGCGGTCTGGGATCTGGAAGCGCGGCTCGCCGGCGAACCGCTGTGGAAGCGCCTCGGCGGAGGCGCGCGGAAGGAGATCCCGTGCGGCGTTTCGATCGGGATTCAGGACTCGGTTCCGGAGTTGATCGAAAAGATCGAGCGCGAGCTGGCGGCCGGCTATCAGCGCATCAAAATGAAGATCAAGCCCGGCTGGGACGTGGAAGTCGTGGGCGCGGTGCGCGAGCGTTTCCCCGCCATCAAGCTCATGGCCGACGCCAATTCCGCCTACACGCTGGCCGACGCTGCCCGGCTCAAAGAGCTGGACCGGTTCTACCTGATGATGATCGAGCAGCCGCTGGCCCACGACGAAATCATCGACCACGCGCAGCTTCAGTCCAAGCTCGAAACGCCGATCTGTCTGGACGAATGCATCCGGTCGGCGCATCATGCCGAGCAGGCGATCCGCATGCGGGCGTGCGGCATCCTGAATATCAAGCTGGGCCGTGTGGGCGGGTTCGCCGAAGCCCGCCGGGTGCATGACGTGGCGCGGGCGGCCGGCGTGCCGGTGTGGTGCGGAGGCATGCTGGAAGCGGGGATTGGGCGGGCGCATAATATCGCCCTGTCCACACTGCCCAACTTCACGCTGCCCGGGGACGTCTCGGCCAGCCGGCGGTACTGGGCCCGCGACATCATCGCGCCGCCGGTCGAGACCACTCCGCGCGGAACGATTCTCGTCCGCGACGAGCCGGGCTTCGGCTACGAGCTCGATCTCGATTTCATCCGCCAGATCACGGTGAGGGAGGAGACGGTCCGGTGACGCCGGTCCGGACCCGCGCTGAAGGTTCGCACGCGATCCTGTACGCGATGATCGCGGTCATGGTCTTTCTCTGGTCGGCTAACTTTATCGTCGGCAAGATCGCTCTGCGCGAATTCCCTCCGGCCCTGCTTTGCGGTCTGCGGCTGACCATCGCGGGCCTGTTCATGATTCCGGTCTACATGGCTCAGGCGGGCGCTCCCACCTGGAGCCGCCGGGATTTGCCGCTGCTCATCGGGCTCGGCGTCTGCGGCGTGACCCTCAACCAGCTCTTCTTCCTCATCGGTCTGAGCCGGACCAGCGTGGTGCATTCCGTCCTGATCATCGCCCTGACTCCTATTTTCGTGCTGCTGATCGCCGCGCTGCTCGATCAGGAGCGGATCACGGCGCGAAAGCTGACCGGTATGCTCGTGGCGCTGGGAGGCGTCGGAATCCTGCGGGCGCTGCCCGCTCAGGACGCCGCTCCCTCACAGACTCCCACTCTGCTCGGCGACTTCTGCGTCCTGATCGCCGCCGTTACCTTCTCGGCTTTCACCGTGTTCGGCAAGGGCGTCAGCCACCGCCACAGCGCGATTACGATCAGTACATTCAGTTACCTCTCCGGGGCGCTGGCGATGGTCCCTCTCACTCTGTACGAGGCGCGGAAGTTCAATTTCACGGCCGTCACCGCGCTCGGTTGGAGCACGCTGGTCTATATGGCGCTGTTTCCCTCCGTGCTCTGCTACTTGATTTACTACCATGCGCTGAGCCGCATTTCCGCGTCCCGCGTTTCGGCGTTCTCGTATCTGCAGCCCATAATCGCCACCGTGCTGGCGGCGGTCGCGCTACGGGAGCGCGTGACGCTTCCCATGGTGGCCGGCGGCGCCGTCATCTTCTCGGGCGTGTACCTGACGGAGCGGGGCTGATGGCCTCCATCCTTCAAGTCCTGAAGAATAACCGCAACTACCGTTACACCTGGATGGGGCAGGTGGTGAGCGAGATCGGCGACCACTTCAACAACATCGCCGTCTTCAGCCTGGTGCTGGCCAACACACACTCGGGACTGGCGGTGAGCGGCGTCATGATCTCGCGCGCGGTGCCCGCGGTGCTCGCCGGGCCGATCGCAGGCGTGCTGCTCGACCGGCTGGACCGCAAGAAGGTGATGATCGCCAGCGACCTGATCCGCTTCGTGGTGGCGCTCGGCTTCCTGCTCACGGTCGATACCGGCCCGACCGAATCGCTGTGGCTGCTCTATTCGCTCAGCGCCGTCCTCATGTTCGCGTCGCCCTTCTTCACCAGCGGACGCGCGGCCATTCTGCCGACCATCACGACGCGCGAAGAGCTGCACACCGCCAATTCCATTACCCAGACAACGGGTTGGACTACGCTTACCATCGGCACCTTCGCCGCCGGGGCGATCGTCGGAAAGCTGGGCTTCAAGCCGGCGTTCCTGTTCAATGCGCTGTCATTTGCGTTCTCCGCGCTCTCGATCTCGAGGCTCCGCACGGAAAGCGGCAGCTTCCGCCCCGCTAAGAAAGCGCTGACGGAAAGCGACGTGGCCCGTCCCTGGCACGAATATGTGGAAGGACTGCGCTACATGCGCGCCTCCCCGCTGATCTTCGGGATTGGCCTGCTCGGCATCGGCTGGGCTTCGGGCGGAGGCGCCGCCCAGATCCTGTTCAGCCTCTTCGGCGAGCTGGTTTTCAATCGCGGCGCGGAAGGCATCGGTTACATCTGGGGCTGCGCCGGCATCGGGCTCATCATCGGCGGCGCGATCGGCCACCGGCTGGGCCGTACCCTGAGTTTTAACGGATACAAGCGCTCCGTGATTGTCTGCTACGTGATCCACGGCGTCTCCTACGTGCTGTTCAGCCAGATGCAACGCTTCGGCCCGGCGCTGTTCTTCATTGCCCTGTCGCGCGCGGCGATCGCGGTCACGTCGGTCATGAACTTCTCGCAGCTTTTGCGTCACGTATCGGACGAATACCGCGGGCGGGTGTTCTCCACGGTGGAATCCATGGTGTGGTCGACCATGATGATCTCGATGATGGTGGCGGGCATCACGTCGCAATACTACAGCCCGCGGACAATCGGGGCATGGGCGGGCGCGATCAGCTCGCTGACGGCGATCTTCTGGGCGTGGGCGCATTACACGGGCCGGCTGCCGGAGCCGAAGCTGGAAGGAATCGACCCCGACGAGGTGGAGGTGCATGGAGAGCAAACCGTCTGAACTGGCCGGGAAAGTTGCCCTGGTCACCGGCGCAGCCAAGCGGATCGGCCGCGGCATCGCGCTGAGGCTCGCGGCGGAAGGAGCCCACGTACTCGTTCACTACGGGGGTTCGGAAGCGGAGGCCCGCCGCACCGCTGCCGAGTGCGGAGGCGCGCCGCTGTACCGCGCGAATCTCGAAAAGGTGGCCGAGATCGAAACCCTGTTCCGGGAGATCGAAAAGAAGGAGGGCAGGCTCGACGCGCTGGTCAACAACGCCGCCCGGTTCACCCGCTTCGATCCGATGGATATCACCGAAGCGGACTGGGACTTCATCCATTCGGTGAACCTGAAGGCGACGTTCTTCTGCTGCCAGCAGGGCGCGCGCCTGATGCGCAAGTCCGGCGGCGGAAGAATCGTGAACGTCAGCTCGCTCGGCGGCATCCGGCCCTGGGCCGAGCACGCGCATTACTGCGCCTCGAAGGCGGGCGTGATCATGCTGACGAAGGCGCTGGCAAAAGCGTTCGCGCCGGAGATCACGGTCAACTCGGTGGCGCCGGGCGTGATCCCATTCGGAGGAACTGACGCCCGGATGGAAAAAATGATCCGCGCCACTCCGGCCGGCCGCGCCGGCACGGGTGAAGAGATCGCCGATGCCGTGGTCTATTTCCTGAAGGCCACGAACTTCGTGACAGGCCAACTGCTCGCGATCGACGGCGGGTTAAGCCTGAAGTAGGATTCACGTCGCCGCGAGTCGATCAACCTCCAAACGGCGTCATGCCCCCTGGCCGGAACATTCCCAGCGATTGAGAGACACGCTGCTCTCAGCGCGGCAGTCGGAACTCTACCCGGCGGTCGCGATTCAGTTGCTCGCTGAAAGGCCGGTCGATTTCGTCGAGCAAAACCTGCTTCTGCTCATGCTCCCGGGTGACGTAATGGAGCGTGTCGCCCTCCACCCAATAGGAGACGACGGCGACAATCCGGTGATCGCGGAATGCAATCAGGAAAAGCGAGTCTTTATAAGCGCCGGAATTGGACGGATACTCCTGGACCCGTGCGCGCGGAGCCGGAGCGGTATTGTAATCATACGCAGGCGGAGCGTACGCAGCCTGCGGATAGGCGTAAGTGTAGCCGTAATCATAGGGATACGCGTAGGAGGCGTAGGCGTAGGGATAACCGTAACCATAGGCATACGGATAGTAGTAATCGTAGAAGCCGCCGTACCCGAAGTAATACGGATAGCCGAACCCGAAACTGAAGGACGAGTATCCCCGGTGGCCGTAACTATAACCGTGGCCGCCGTAACCGCGGTTATACCCGCCACCCCTGAAGTAGCTGAGACCGGTTCCGCCGCGGTATCCGCTGCTGCCGTGGGAGGAGCCGCCCCCACGAAAAGCGCTGCTGCTACCTCCTCTGTACCCACCGATGCTGGAGCCGCCACCGCCGCGAAATCCGCCAGAACCGCCGCCGCCACGGAAACCGCCGCTGCTACCGCCCCGCATTCCACCACCGCCGCCGCCACCGCGTGAGCCGCCGCGCTGGGCGAAACCCGTCCACGCAAAAACACAAAGAGACAGAACAGCTACTCGAAGGAGTTTCACAAGAAGGTTCTCCTATCGGGAAGCTTAACTCCGATCCGGCGCGCGCGCAACTTGGCCGCTATCCTGTGTATGTGCGGGAATTGCTGCTTTTCCTTTCCAGGCAGGCTCGTTTGCGCCGCTGGATGGAGACTTCCTCGCTCGCCCAAAGCCTGGCGTCCCGTTTTGTCGCGGGCGAAACTCTGGCCGATGCCCTGTCGGTTTCGAAGCGGGTCAACTCCGAAGGCATCGCGGTCACCCTCGACCATCTGGGTGAAAACGTCACCTCTTTGGATGAAGCCGCCGGTTCGCGCAGCGAATACATCCGCGCGCTTGACGATATCCAGGCGGCCGGGCTCAACGCCAACGTATCCATCAAACTTTCCCAGTTCGGCATCGACCTCGACGAAGCGGTTTGCCGCGACAATGTCGAGCAGCTCGTCCGGGCCGCCGCCGCGCACTCCAACTTCGTCCGCGTGGACATGGAATCGAGCGCTTATACCAGCCGCACGCTGGCGCTGGTCAGCGATCTGCACCAGCGCTACGGCGCGGTCGGAGCCGTCATTCAGGCCTACCTGTACCGCAGCGAGAAGGACATTGAGAATCTTTGCCGCCAGGGTATCCGCGTGCGGCTTTGCAAAGGCGCCTATCTCGAGTCCGCCGAAACCGCCTGGCCCCGCAAGGCCGACGTCGATAAAAACTTCTCGCGCCTTATGAAAATCCTGCTCGAATCCGGCGTCTATCCGGCGATTGCCACCCATGACGAAGATCTCATCCACGAAGCGCTCCGGTTCACGGCCCTCCGAGGGATCGCCCCTTCAGAGTTCGAGTTTCAAATGCTGTACGGAATCCGCCGCGATATTCAGAAGCGGCTCGTCTCCCAGGGCTATCGGCTGCGTCTGTACATCCCGTACGGCAAGGCCTGGTATCCCTATTTCATGAGGAGGCTGGCGGAGCGTCCGGCGAATCTGTTTTTCCTGGCTCGAAATCTAGTAAGGTAGAAGGAAAGGTCCCGGCCCGGGAACTTTCATCCTCTGACGCGAGTCAAACAGCATATGCGCTACTGGGCCTTTTTCATAGGGAAGCTGCTCGTGATCGCGGCGCTGTCGGTTGGCCTGTTTAGCGCGCTCCAGCGATTCTGGCCTGCGCAGCAGCAGTTTGCGTACGTCTACCCGCCGCGTTTCGGCCATGATCTCGGCTTCACGCTGGGAATCGGGCTATGGTTCCTGCTCTCCTGCGGCATGGTTTATGGAGCAATCTGGGATCAGCGCTACCGCTGCCGCGTCTGCCTCCGGCGTTTGCGAATGCCGGTCGAAACCGGTTCCTGGAGCCGTATGCTTCAACTGGGCCGGCCGGAAATCGAGTATATCTGCACCTACGGACACGGACGGCTCAACGTAGCCGAAGTCCAGATTTCAGGCGCCGAGAATCCCGAGTGGACTCCCCGGCCTCACGACTTCTTTAGCGAGCTTGCCGGCGCCGGTAAACCTCGCGGAAACGAAGACTCCTCGGACGTATGATTCGTCTGCGAATTGGGTTTGCCCTGCTGATTCTTTTGGTTTTGGGACTCCTGGGCGCGCGCCTTCTGCCGCTTTATGTCGAGAACATGCGGCTCCAGAGCTACGTGGAAGGAATCACACAGGATGCGGAAAACCGCACACGCCCAGACGATTTCCTGCGGGTCGCGGTTCTTGAAAAAGCCGCCTTTCTCGGACTCCCCGTAAAGGCCAATAACGTGCACATTAAGAGGTTGAATGAAAGTGTCCGAATCGACGTACGTTATGTCGTGCGCGTCGATTTTCCCATCGGCGGCATTGATCTGCACTTCTATCCCGGCGCCGGCAGCCGTTGAAGGCAAACGCGTTGTATATTGGTTGTCTGCGGATCTGACCCGCTGTGAGTCCTGTGTGGGAGAATAAAACTATCACACAAGCCGCGAAAACTCCCCCGACCAAAACGAAGAAGAAGGCGAAGCCTTTCCTGCTGAGCCCTCTCGGCAAGACCATGGCGGTGCTGCTCCTTCTGGGTATCACCGTCGGAACCGTCGGGTTCACCTATTACTACGTCAAGTACGCCAGGCTGATCGATCAAAAGCTCAAAGCCGGACCGTTCGCCGACACATCCAAGATTTTCGCTGCTTCGAAGGTGATCTCGGTCGGCGACAAGCTGTCGCCCGCCGAACTGGTGGATCTGCTGCGGCGTTCCGGATACGGGGAGTCGAGTTCCAACCGCACCGGCTGGTACCATCTTCGGCCCGATACCGTGGAAATCATCCCCGGTGTGGACGCGGTACAGCCGGAGAGCGGGGTCATCAAATTCGCGGGCGGCAAGGTGTCGGCCATCGTCTCCACCTCGGACCGCACCGCGCGCACTCAATTTCAGCTCGAGCCGGAGCTGATCACCAATCTCTCGGACCGCAACCGCGAAAAGCGCCGCATCGTGCATTTCAACGACATCCCGGCGAATCTGGTGCACGCCATCATCTCGGCCGAGGACAAGCGCTTCTTCCAGCACTCGGGTTTCGATCCCTACCGCGTCATCAAGGCAGTCTACGACGATTTGCGTGAAGGCCGGAAGAAGGAAGGCGCGTCCACGCTGAGCATGCAGCTGGCCCGCGAGTTCTGGCTCGACCAGCGGAAGAACTGGGGACGCAAGGCCGCCGAGGTAATGATCACGTTGGAGCTGGAACAAAAGCTCTCGAAAAACGAGATCTTCGAATACTACGCCAACCAGATCAGCCTGGGACAGCGCGGAAGCTTCAGCATCCATGGATTCGGGCAGGCGGCGCAGGCCTATTTCGGGAAGGATATCCGGCAGCTCAACACGCACGAAGCCGCCACGCTGGCCGGCATCATCCAGAGGCCGAGCTACTTTAACCCGTACCGCCGGCCGGAACAGACCCGGGACCGGCGCAATCTCATCCTGTCGCTGATGCGGCAGAACGGTTACATCACCGACCGGGAGTACGCGATCGAATCCGAAGCGCCGCTGGGTGTAGTGGCGGGCGGACTCGAATCCACCGACGCGCCGTACTTCGTCGACCTGGTGAACGACGAGCTGTCGCGCACGTTCCAGGATCGCGATTTCCAGGCTTCCGCCTACCGGATTTATACCACTCTCGACATGAATCTGCAGCGCGCCGCCGCCGAAGCTGTGCGGATCGGCATGCAGAACGTGGACGATCAGCTCAAGAAGCAGCGCCGTCACAAGAACGTAACTTTTCCGGACGCGCAGGTCGCACTGATCGCCATCGACCCCCGGACGGCCGAAGTCAAAGCACTGGTGGGCGGACGCAATTACGGCGTGAGCCAGTTGAACCATATCCTGTCCAAGCGCCAGCCCGGCTCCATCTTCAAGCCGTTCGTCTACGCTACGGCGATGAATACGGGCATCACTCCCGGCGCGCCGATGGTCCTGACGCCGGCGACCAAGATTCTGGATGAGCCGACCACGTTCTGGTTCGATGACAAGCCCTACGAGCCCGGAAATTTTACACGGAAGTTTCTGGGCGAGATAACGCTCCGGGACGCGTTGGCGCATTCCATCAACATACCCGCCGTGAAGGTCGCCGAGATGGTCGGCTACGACAATGTCGTGGATCTGGCCCGCAACGCCGGGATGAATCTCAACATCCACCCCACGCCGTCGGTGGCGCTGGGCGCCTACGAGGTCACCCCGGTCGAAATGGCCGGCGCCTACACGGTGTTCGCGAACGAGGGGAGCTACGTCAAGCCGAACTGGATCTCGATGGTGCGGGCGCGGAACAACACGACCATTTACAGATACAAGCCGGAAACGCATCGAGTGCTGGATCCGCGCGTGGCCTACATGATGGTCAATCTGCTGGAAGAAGTGACCCGCAGCGGAACGGCTGCCGGCATCCGCTCGCGCGGATTCCGCGTTCCCGCCGCGGGCAAAACCGGCACCTCGGGGGGCGAGCGCGATGGCTGGTTCGCCGGATTTACCTCCGAGCTGATCTGCGTCGTCTGGGTAGGCTTCGACGATAACCGGGAGCTCGGGCTGGAGGGTTCGAAATCGGCGCTTCCCATCTGGACCGAGTTCATGAAGCGCGCCCTCGAATACAAGGAATATCGGAACGCCAAGCCCTTCGACGCTCCCGAGGGAATCATCACCGTCGAGATCGACCCGCTCAGCGGCCAGCCGGCCACGAATAACTGCCCGACGCGCAGAATGGACGTGTTTATCGCGGGAACGCAGCCGCTCGACAGCTGCCGCCTGCATGGCGGCGGTCAGCCCGGCGTCACTCGCGTGGCCGGATGGGAGACCCAGCCTCCGCAGCCGAGCGCCTCGGCGCTGCCTTCCAGTTTGCCGCCGGCTCCAATGGCCGCGGCCGCCGGCCGGCCCCGGGTCGCGCCGGGGGAAACTCCTCCGCCCGCTCCGGCCAGCGCGCAACAGGAGGAGGAGCCTAAAAAGAAGAAAGGTTTCTTTGGCCGCATCTTCGGTGTGTTTAAATGAGGTAGGAGGCCGTTATGGTTTCCACCTCTATTGTTATCTTCAGTTTGCTTTTCGCGCCGTTATTCGCGCAATCCAATCCACCCCTTACTTCCGAGCAGCGCGCCGACATACTGATGGCGCGCAAAATGTATCGCGAAGCCGCCGATGTTTACAAGGAGGGTCCGCTCGATTCGGCCATCATCCTGAATAAAATCGGCATCGCTTACCATCAGATGCTTCGCCTCGACGAGGCCAAGAAATACTACGAAAAAGCCATCAAGGCCAACCCCAAATACTCCGAAGCGGTCAACAATCTGGGGACCATCTACTATTCGAAGAAAAGCTTCCGCAAGGCGACTAGTCAATACAACAAGGCGCTGAAACTGAATCCCAACTCGGCCTCGGTTTACAGCAACCTGGGCACCGCCCAGTTCGCCCGCAAGAAGTACAAAGAGGCGTCCGAATCCTATCAGAAAGCGCTCTCGCTCGACCCGGAGGTGTTTGAGCATCGCAACTCCTACGGCACCTTGCTGCTGGAGCGGTCGGTCGCCGAGAAGGCCAAGTTTCACTACTATCTCGCCAAGACCTATGCCAGCGCGGGCCACGTCGAGCGGGCGATTCAGTACATCCGCATGGCGCTCGAAGAGGGCTTCAAGGAGCGGAACAAGCTGATGGAGGAGCCCGAATTCGCCAAGCTGCGCGAGACGGCCGAGTTTCAAGCCCTGATGGCGCTGGAGCCCCGGGTGGTGTGAGGATTGCCCTTCTGGCGGTCCTCTTGGTGGCGGCTTCCTCGTGTTCCCGAGCGCCCCGGAAGGGGCCGATCGTAGTGCTTCGTTTTGAAAACCTGACCGGAAACGACGCGCTCGATTGGATCGGCCGGGGCGCCGCCCGCCAGGTAGCGGCCGCCGTCAACGGCGCCACGGCGGCGGATTCACCCTGGACTTCCGCCGAGCGGGAGCGCGCCGTCGCTTCCGGCGTTACTCGAATTCTGCACGGCTACCTCTCCAAGTGGGGCGGACGACTCCGCCTGCACGCCGAACTCGAGGACGCCGCCGCCCACCAATCCGTTCAGAGCGCCGATGCCTCCGGTCCGATTTCGGCGGGTGTTGCCCCGCTTGCCCGAGATGTGGCGCGCCAGCTTGATCCCGGCGCTCGATCTTCGTTTGCCGGAAACGATACCGCGCTGGCAGCCTATGTCAACGGGATCGAGTCTCCGGACCCCTCCCGCGCCGCCGATTCTTTCCACCGCGCGATCGCCGCCGACCCGGACTTCGGCGCCGCCTATCTGTCTCTGATCGAGAATCGGATGGCGCAGCAAGACCGGCCCGGCGCGGAGCGTGCCCTGGCAATCGCGCGCGCCCGCGGATCGGCAATTTCACAGGTAGACCGCGCCCGCCTCGAAGTCCTGGCGGCCCGTCTCTCAGGCGATCGCGCCGCGCTATCCAATTCCCTGGAAGCGCTCTCGCGAATCACGCCCTCCGACCCGAACCTGCTGCGGGCTCTGGCCGAATCCGAACTGGCCGCCCGGCGCTTTGGCGCGGCAGTCGTAGCCTATCAAAAGGCGCTCGCCGCCGTTCCGGGCGACCCGGGTCTGCTCAACGCGCTCGGCTATGCCCAAGCCTACGCCGGCGATCTCGACGCCGCGGTGAAATCGCTGCTCGAGTACGAGCGCCTGCGTCCGTCCGAAGCCAATCCGCTCGATTCGATCGGTGACGTCTATTTCTATCGGAACCGTTTTTCCGAGGCCGAAAAATATTATCGCCGCTCCTACCAGAAGGACGCCTCGTTTCTAAACGGATCGTCCCTGCTCAAAGCATCGAGAGCCAGGCTCATGTCCGGCGATCCGGCCGGCGCGGAGTCGATTTTCGCGGAGTACGAAGCGGCCCGCCGCGGCGCCGCAGATCCGATGATCGGATTCGCCCGCGCCCAATGGGATTACATGCGCGGGAAACGCCATGCAGGGATTCGCGAGATGACGGCGTTCCTGGCCGCGGCCAAAGTCCGGGAAGCCGCCGCGCTGGCGGACTGTCAGTTAACCGTCTGGCTGCTCGAAACGGGCGACCGGGATGGCGCGGCCAGGCACGGCGCCTGCCGCTTCCTGCTCGATCCCAAGGCGGCTGCGTCCTTCCCCAATCCCGCCATGCGCGTCTATGGCTTGCTGTTGGCCAAGGATTTTTCCGGCGCGCTGACGCCGCTGCGCGATCTGGAGCAACGGGTCACGCCGAACGCCGCCGAAATGACGCCGGTGTTGCTGGCCTGGGCGCTGGTGGAAACCGGACATTTCGAGGAGGCGGGAAAATACCTCGAGTCGACGCCCGTCCCGCCGGTCCCCGCGCCGGATCTGTTCAGTTCGCTGGTAGTCCCGCGAATTTTCGACCTGCGCGCCCGGGTGGCGGAGAAGAAGGGCGACTCGGAGTCGGCTGCGAGAAATCGAAAACTGTATCAGATTCTGTTCGACGCCGGCGCCTCGAGCCGTTCGCCGCAATAGCTACAGCGCTGCCTGCACCGCTGAAGCCAGCTCACTGTACGACATCGCTCCCGGATGGTACATGCGGACGATTCCCTGGCGGTCGACCAGCACCAGCGTTGGCGAGGAAGACGAGCCGTAGTTCTTGAAATTCTCCTCGCTCAAAGGCGCCGGCATCCGCGCCAGGGCGGCATAGAACTCCTGGCGGACACTCTCGATGTAGGCGGTCTCTTTTTCCGGCGGCGCCTCCACGCCACCGGCGACGTAACCGTAGCGCCGCGTCGGTCCGATCACCACCAGGCCCTTCGGACCATATTCGGACGCGACCCGGACCACGTCCGCCGCCTGCCGTTTACAGTCCGCGCACCAGTGAGCCCAGAAAAACAGCAGCACGGTTTTTCCGTGAAGCTGGGACAGCGCGGGCGGTTTGGGTCCCAGCCACCGGCTCACGTCGAGAGCCGGAGCCGGCTTCCCTTCCAGGCTCAGCAGATGGATATTCTTCTGAATCCGCGTCCGTATCGAGGTGGACCACCAGGCCTTCACCTCGGCGCGCAGAAACTGTACCGCCTGGTCCCGTTCGCCGCGGGCTGCCATCGCCTGGGCCTGCGCTTCGATCGAAGCTCCCAGAGCGTTGGGTAGATGCGGTTCCGCGTCCAGCGGGCGCCGTTTCAACTCCTCGAGGACCAGCTTGCGGGTTTCCGACGCGTAGGCCTGCGCGCGGTCAAACTGTTTGGCCGCCAGCGCGCCGCGTCCGAGCCACGACACGGCTTCGATCATCTCCGGAGTCGTCCCGGCCGTTGCCTTGTATTTCCCGATCAGCGCTTCGCCCGCCGCGAAATTGTTCTGTGCAATGGCGGTCCGAACCTCGCGCACCAGATCCTGGCCGGCGGCCACGGTGATGAACAGTAAGGAAAGCAGTGCGGCGCGCATCGTCAAACTCCCAATTCATCGTGCGCGAACCGGATGCTCGCCTCGAGATCCTCTCGCTCCCGCTCTACGCCCGCCTCCTTGGAGGATGGCGGCGGAATCGGCGGATACGGCTTTCCCTTGTCGGCCAATGTCAGAAAACGCGCAAACTCCCACGCCGGCGTCCTGCGGTAGGCGTCCCAGAATTTCGGCTCTTCGATGGCGAACAGGCGCGGGTTGCTGACGATCACCTCGAGAGAGAACGCCCGCCCCGGACACAGTTCCCGATATTTCCTGGCATACTCCCGGATACCGATATTGCCTTCTCCCATCCGCACCCACTGGACGGCGATGCGTCCTTTGTCCCGCCACACCGAGCTGTCGCGGACGTGGCTCGTGAGCACGTATGGCGCCAGCGTTTCCAGCGTCAGGTGCGGATCTTCGAGCGTCCACAGCGGATTGCCCGAATCGAGACAAGCCCCGACAAAATCCTTCCCCGCCTCCTCGATCAGCATCTTCAGCTCACGCCCCTGCATGTCGCCCGCATGGTTCTCGATCGCGATCTTCAAGCCGTTGTCCACCGCCAGGGGCTTCACGTTCCGCAGCACCTTCGCGGTGTTCTCGATGTGGCCTTCGATGGGGATGGTTCCCACTCGGTCGGCGGAGGAGCCGAGCACGGCCCGCACAATGGGCGACCCGACAACCTTGGCCGCGTGTATCATGCGTGAGAGCTGCTCTTCCGCCGTACCCTGCGCCGGGTCGAAGAGCTTCGAGGTCGGACAGATGGATCGCATTCCGATCTCGATCTCGATCCCCAGCTTTTCAGCATGCGCCCGCACTTTCCTCAGATTCGCCTCTTCCAGGCTGCCGATGAAGCGGATCTCGGAGAAGTGAACGACCTTCGCTTTCCACCTGGCGCAGTAGTCCAGGTATTCGAACGGGGTCCAGCCCTGCGACCGGATGCTGAACAGATCGACCCCGAATCGCACTGCCTGCGCGGCGGGCATGGGCGTGGCCGCCACGGCCGCCGTCTTCAGGAACTTTCTGCGCTGCATAGGTAGATTTTAGTGTAAGTCGGGCGCCGCCACAAACGGGCAGGCGTCCTTGCCTCGCGGGACGAAGACCCATTCTACGGCGAGTTATAATCTTCGGGCAGGGCGACTACCGCCGCTGGGAGCAAACGTGATTTCAAACACCGGACGAGTTTTGCTGGGCGTCATTCTCTGGCTCGGCGTTGGGTATTCGCAAGTGGACACCGCCACCATCACGGGAACCGTCACCGACCCCACCGGCGCTTCGGTGCTGGCGGCGAAGATTCAGGCAACCAACCAGGCCAATGGCACCGTTTACCACGCCGCCAGCGGTGACGCCGGCGTCTACGTCCTGACGGCTCTGCCGATCGGCGTCTACGACCTCGAGGCAGGCGGCGCCGGGTTCCAGACCATCCGGCGGCGCGGTATCACGCTCAGCGCCGGCACGCGGGCGAAAATGGACGTCCAACTGGCGCTGGGCCAGGTGTCGGAGGTGATCGACGTTAGCG
>DATJFH010000059.1:0-7966 GCA_035495815.1 Bryobacteraceae bacterium | reverse complement strand
GCGAGAATCGTGGAGATCACATCGAACACCGGATCGTCCTTGTCAGACTGGCTGGGGCGCTTGTATCCAATGAACATCAGCGGCTGGCTCGGCGATTCCACCTCAATGCGCTTCGGTCCCTCCTGCGTAGGCTCGACGGTGGTGACCAGGGGCGGCAGCGGCCGGGCCGGAAGCGGGGAAAAGTATTTGTCGGCCAGGCGCTTGACCTCCGCCGGACTGACGTCTCCGGCGATCCCGATCGTGATGTTGCCCGGCACATAGTATGTCTTGAAGAAATCGGTCGCCTCGGAAATCCGCAGATTCTCGATGTCGCTGGCCCAGCCGCCGGGACCCTGGCGGTAAGGATGCGCGATGAAGGCTGTACCGATAAGCGCCTCCATCAGCTTGCCTTGCGGATTCGATTCGATGCGCATGCGCCGCTCTTCGCGCACCACGTCGCGCTCCTTGTAAAACTCGCGGAAGACGGGACTCAGAAAGCGCTGCGATTCGAGCAGAAACCACAGCTCGAGGCGGTTGGCGGGAAAGTTGTAATAGTAATTGGTCGATTCCAGGCCGGTGCCGGCGTTGAGCCCGACTCCGCCGTTCTCCTCGATGATGCGTGGGTAGGCGTTAGGCTCGACATAGAGATTGGCCTTGTCGACAGCGGCCTTGAGCTGGGCTTCGAGCGATGCGATCTTTTCCTTACTGGCGCGGAGGTCTTTACGGCGCTCCTCTTCGAGGCGTCCGTAGGCCTGCTCTACGTCATCGAGGGCCTTCTTCTCCTCGGGCCAGTTCTTGGAGCCGATCCAGGGCGTCCCCTTGAAAGCCATGTGCTCGAACATATGAGCGAGGCCCGTTTGACCGTTGGGATCGTTAAGAGACCCGGCCTTGACGAAGGTATTGAAGGAGACGACCGGCGCTTCGTGCCTCTCGACGACCAGAAAGTGCAAGCCATTGGCCAGCGTGAATTCGGTGACTTTTTTCTCGAATTCCTTGAGGTTCTGCGCCGAGGCCAGTAGCGGCGCAAGGAGGAGGATACAGAATTTCATTCCAATCCTGAAGTTAGCACAGCTCTCGCGCAGCGCGTCGAAACCTTCCCAAGGCCGGCTGCTGTTATCCGGAAGTTCAATCCCGGCGCGGCCGTGCAGGCAGGAAGCGCCTGCTTGTCTCGTCTGGCCGCAAGAGTGCCGTTCCAAGAACTAACCTTGCCGAGTCCATTATTTTTGAGGCGCGTCCGAACGCCTGCGGTATTCTGAAAGACTGGAGACGTTGATTGGAACGCCTGATTCTCGCCTTTCGTAGTTTTTTCGCCCTCCTGTTCTCAGGAGCTCTGCCCGATGACATCGCCGCGAAGCTGGGACTGTCCCGGCGCTCGGCCGCCGCTAAACCGGGCGCGGCGTCTGGTCCGGCGCCTGCGTCCGCCAGTTCCTCCGACGGCGCCCTGCAGATCCTGGCGATTCTCCAGCGTGACTCCCGCCTGATCGACTTTCTTATGGAAGACATCGGCGCCTACTCCGACGACCAGGTCGGCGCCGCCGTCCGCAGTTTGCACGACCAGTGCAGGGACGCCCTCACCCGCTACGTCCAGCTCGCTCCCGTGATCGACGGCGTGGAGGGCACGTTCACGCGCCTGGCGTCGGTCGACCCGGTAAGCGTGAAGCTCCTCGGCAACGTGCCGCCGCAGCCGCCTCCGGGAGGTGTGCTGCGGCACAAGGGCTGGCGTGTCTCGAAGGTTGAACTGCCCGCGGTGCAGGGGAAGCAGGACCCCAGGATCCTCGCCCCGGCTGAAGTAGAAATCGAGTAGGCTCACTGTGGAACCACGCTACGTCATCGGTATCGACCTGGGTACCACCAACTGCTCGCTGGCCAGCGCGGATTCGAGCGCCGCTCCCGACGCATTTTCGCTGCCGCCGGTTGCGCTCATGTCCGTGCCGCAACTGGTGAACCCGGGAGAAGTAGGCGAGGAATTCCTCCTGCCGTCCGCTCTTTATCTCCCCGGCTCAATGGATTTTCCCGAAGGCTCGCTGGCGCTGCCCTGGAACAGCGCGCCCGGCTTTGTGGTGGGACGGCTGGCGCAGAAGCGCGGAGTGGAGAATGCGGGACGCCTGATCTCCTCGGCCAAGAGCTGGCTGTCGCAAGCCGGGGTCGACCGCACTAGCGCGATCCTTCCCTGGAGCGCTACCGCCGGCGTGGAGAAGCTCTCGCCCGTGGAGGCCTCGCGTCGCTACCTGGAGCATCTGCGCGACGCCTGGAATTCCAAAATGCCGGACGCGCCGTTCGCCGAGCAGCAGGCGCTGGTGACCGTGCCCGCTTCCTTCGACGCGGTGGCGCGGGAGCTGACACTCTCCGCGGCGGAGCAGGCCGGGTTCAGGAATGTGATTCTGCTCGAAGAGCCGCAATCGGCTTTCTATGCCTGGATCGAGCGGCACCCCGGCTGGCGCGAGCGCGTCAAAGCGGGCGATCTGATCCTGGTGGTGGATATCGGCGGCGGCACGACGGACTTCACCCTCATCGCCGTCACCGAGCGCGAGGGCGAGCTGGCGCTCGACCGCGTGGCTGTAGGCGAGCACATCCTGCTCGGCGGCGACAATATGGACCTGGCGCTGGCCCGCACGGTCGAGCGGCAGCTGGCTGAGAAGGGCGCTCGTCTCGACGGGCTGCAGCTTCACGCGCTCTGGCACAACTGCCGCGTGGCCAAAGAAAAGCTGCTCGAGCCCGGGTCCAAGGCCAAGGACGAACCAGTCACGATTCTAGGCAAAGGCACGGGCCTGGTCGGTGGAACGATCAAAGCCAAACTGCTGCGCTCCGATCTGGAAGCGGTGCTGCGCGACGGCTTCTTCCCCATGGTATCCAGCCATGACGAGCCGCAGCGGCAGCGCCGGGTCGGGTTGCAGGAGATCGGTCTGCCCTACGCAGCCGACGCCGCCATTACCAAGCACATGGCGCGCTTCCTGCGGCAGCAGGCTTCGACCGCCGAGCACGGCGCCGTCCGCCGCGGTCCGAGCGGGCTGGCCGCGCCGACGCACGTACTGTTCAACGGCGGCGTGTTCAACGCGGGTCTGCTGCGCGACCGGACCATCGACGTGCTGAACTCCTGGCTCAAGGAAGAGAAGATGCCGGCCATCGAGCCGCTGAGCGGGGAAGACCTCATGCACGCGGTGGCCCGTGGCGCCGCCTACTACGGTCTGGCGAGGCGGGGCCGCGGCGTGCGCATCCGCGGCGGCGTGCCGAGGACCTACTACGTCGGCATCGAGAGCAGCATGCCCGCCGTGCCCGGAATTCCCAATCCGGTCAAAGCGCTGACGGTTGCGCCGTTCGGCATGGAGGAGGGCACCGATTCGGTGATCCCCAATCGTGAGTTCGGGCTGGTTGTCGGCGAGCCCGCGGAATTCCGCTTCTTCGGCTCGGCCTCGCGGAAGAACGATCCGATCGGGGCGATGATCGAAGACTTCAGCCAGGACCTGGAAGAACTGTCACCCATGGAAGTAAACCTGCCGGCGGCCGAGGGCATCGGATCCATCGTGCCCGTCTCACTCGAAACGGTTGTCACCGAAACCGGCCTGCTGCAGTTGTGGTGCGTCGCCCGCGACGGCCGACGGTGGAAGCTGGAATTCAATGTCCGCGAGCGTGTGAACGCATGAAAATCGGCATCGATCTGGGCACGACGAATTCCGCCCTGGCCTATATCGATCCGCGCGAGGGAGACGACCAGGACTTTCCACCCATCCATATCCTGCCGATTCCGCAGCAGGTGGCTCCGGGCCGGATCGAGGCGCAGAAGGCGCTGCCATCGTTTCTGTTTCTGGAAGATTCGCAGCCGGTCGGGGTCTACGCCCGCGAACAGGGCGCGCTGATTCCGACCAAGCTGGTGCATTCGGCCAAGAGCTGGCTCTCGAATCCGGACGTCGACCGCAACGCCAGGATCCTGCCGTGGGATTCGCCCGAAGGCGCGCGCGTGCTGTCGCCCGTGGAGGTGTCATCTCGCTTCCTGGCCAAGATCCGCGAATCGTGGGAGGCGGCGAACCCGGGCCCGCTCAACGAACATGACGTGGTGCTCACGGTGCCGGCGTCGTTCGACGAAGAGGCTCGGGAGCTGACCGTGGCGGCCGCGGAGCAGGCCGGTATTACCAGGCTCACGCTTCTCGAAGAGCCGGCGGCGGCGTTCTATTCATGGATCGCCAACAACTTCGCGCGATCGCGCAAGCTGCTGTTCGACGGCCAGATCGTGCTGGTGTGCGACGTAGGCGGGGGCACCAGCGACTTCAGCCTGATCCGGGTGTCCCGCGAGGGCGATCACATCGACTTCACGCGCACGGCTGTCGGCAAGCATCTGCTGCTCGGCGGCGACAACCTGGATCTGACTCTGGCATGGCTCGTCGAATCGAAGCTCGGCAAGCAGCTTTCCATCCGACAGCGCAGCGGACTGCGGCGGCAGTGCTCGGCGGCCAAAGAGCGGTTGCTGACGGATCCGAATCTGAAGAGCGTAGAGATTACGGTGCTTGGCGGCGGAGCTTCCCTGATCGGCGGAGCGCTCAAGACGGAAATTCTGCGCGAGGAGGCGCTGGAGCTCACGCTCGAGGGCTTCCTGCCGCTCAGCACGCGCGGCGATGCGCCGAAACAGGAGAAGCGCAGCCTCTTCCGCGAGCTGGGTCTGCCGTATGTCACCGATCCGGCCATTACCAAGCACCTGAACGCATTCCTCGAAACCGCTGGAGAAGTCCCCGACGCCATTTTGTTCAACGGCGGATTCTTCATTCCGGAGATCTGCCGGCAGCGCGTGGCCGGTGCCGTGGAGCACTGGTACGGCAAGCGCCCGGAGATTTTCGAGAATCGCGACCTGGACCTGGCGGTGGCCGCCGGCGCCGCCTATTATTCCTACGTCCGGTCGACGGGAAGCGGCATCCTGGTGCGGGGAGGTCTGCCGCGCGCTTATTTTATCGGCATCGGTGACCCGGACGAAGCGAAGATTCCGGCCGTCTGCCTGGTGCCGCGCGGGACGGAGGAAGGCTCGTCGCTGGAGCTTGATCGCGACGATCTGCAACTGGTGGCGAACCGTCCTGTCTCGTTCCGGCTCTATAGCTCATTGACCCGCTCCGAGGACCAGTTGGGCGACATGGTCTCGTTTCTTCCCGGCGATGAAAACCTGCACACGCATGCGCCGCTGAACGCCGTGATCCGGTTCGGTAAAAAAACGGGCGAGCGGCTGGTGCCGGTGAAGCTGGGGGCGCGGCTGACGGAAGTGGGGACGCTCGAAACCTGGTGCGAGTCGAAAGTGAGCGACAATCGCTGGCGGCTGCAATTCGAGCTGCGCAAAGCTGCGGCCGAGCCGGTCCAGCGCAAGCCCGTGGCGGTGATCGGCGAGGAGGCCTTGGGCCAAGCGCTCGAACTGGCGCGCGCCGTATTTTCCAGCACGGAGAAGGCGCCCGTTCCGCCGGAAGAGCTGCCGGCGAAACTGGAGCAGGTCCTCGGGCTGGGCCGCAACTCCTGGCCGCTCTCGACAATCCGCCAGTTGGCCGACATCTTCCTCGAATGCGCCGCCGGCCGCAAAAAGAGCCCGGCGTTCGAAGTCCGCTGGCTGAACCTGTGTGGATTCTGCATGCGTCCCGGCCTGGGCTTCCCGGGCGACGAGCTGCGTCTGGAGCAGGCCCGCCGGATCTACTCTGCCGGGCTTCAGTTCGGCAACCAGGTACAGAACGAGATCGACTGGTGGATTTTCTGGGGCCGCCTTGCCGGCGGTCTCAACCGCAATCAGCAGACCGACATGTACCAGCGGCTGTCCGGGGTGCTGATGCCCCGCGCGGGCAAGAAGCAGCGTCTGAACAACAGCCTGCTGCGGGAGATCTGGCGCACGGCGGCCAGCCTGGAACTGCTGCCGATCCACACCAAGGCCGAGCTGGGCGATACGCTGGTCAAACAAGGCAAGGCGGGCGGGTTCAACACCAGCGATCTATGGTGCCTGTCGCGCTTCGGCGCGCGCCAGCTGCTTTACGGCCCGATCAACCAGGTGGTCCCGCCGATCACGGCGACGCGCTGGGCGGAGGCGCTGCTGAAGATCCCGAACGCAGCGGAAGCGCTGGCGTCGATTGGACGGTACACCGGCGATCCAACGCGGGACCTGCCGCCGGCGACGCGCGAGGGGATTCGGGCGACGCTTCCGGAACATCTGCTGGCGGCGTTCGAAGGCGACGACGAGAGGGATCAAAGCTCGCTCGACCGGATCTTCGGCGAAGCGCTGCCGTCAGGGCTGGTGTTGCAGGGCGCGGCATCCTGAGGAACCACGAGCGCGAGAGTTAGGCGAGAGCCTTTCCGTACAGCGCGAGCAAACGGCTCCATGCTTTCTCCGCCTGCTGCTCGTTGTAGACCCGCGAATCCGGAGGGCACCAGCCATGCGCGCCGGTGTACACTTCGATCTCGGCGGGCACGTTCGCTTTTGCAAACGTGTCCTTCAGTACGTTCTTCTCGTCGGGAGATTTCGCATCATCATTGGCGGCGATTGCAATCAGGAACTGCGCCTTGGTCCTGGCGGCCTGCAGATGCGGACTGTTCGGCGCATCTCTCACCAGCCCCCCGCCATGAAAGGACGCGACTGCTCCGACCCGATCCGACGCGGATGCCGTACGAAAGGCTATGGGTCCACCCATGCAATATCCTTGGGTACCCATCTTGCGATTCTTGGCGACCGATGATTGCCGGTCCAGCCATGCCACGAAGGCCTTCGCATCGGTCATGTGCGTTGTTTCGTTCAAACTCTGCGCAAGCGGCAGCAGTTGCGGAATAGGCGTTGCCGAGCCATTTTCCGCGGTCGGAGCTTTCTTGGAGCGGTAGAACTGGTTCACCACAAGTACGGAATAGCCCGATTCGGCGAGCCGTTTGCCCATCTGCCGGAACGCCGGACGAAGCCCGAAGATGTCAGGCCAGACGAGAACACCGGGCGCCGAGCCGGTCGCCGGATGCGCGAAATAGCAATCAGCCGAGCCGTCCGGCGTGGTCACGGTGACCTCCGACTCGACCACGGCAACGGCGTTGGCGACTCGCGGCAGCGCCATGGCAATGCCTGCTCCGAGCAGGGCGCCGAACTGTTTTCGCGTCACCAAACCGAGAGCCTCAAACTTCAGGCGGTCTTCTTCAAAATGATCCTGATCGCACATACACGCTCCTGAATGCCGAATCCGCCGGCTCACCTCCCGGCGTAACGGCTATTTTACCTCCACCCAGTCGCTTTCGCGCCACAATTAACAGGAGGGATGATTGTATGGCGCTCGGTTCGGTTCACGTCGGCACTTCGGGTTGGCATTATCCCCATTGGCGCGGCCCGTTCTATCCGGAGAAGCTGCCGGCGTCCAAAATGCTCGAGTTCTATGCGCGCTACTTCGATACGGTAGAGTTGAATAATACGTTCTACCGGCTTCCGCTCGAGAGCGGACTGGAACCATGGCGCAGCACTACGCCTCGGGGGTTCCAGTTTGCGGTCAAAGGCAGCCGGTTTATTACTCACATGAAGAAGCTGAAGGATCCGGAAGTGGCCATCGGGCGTTTCTTCGAGCGGATAGACCGGCTGAAACCCAAGCTCGGCCCGATTGTCTTCCAGCTTCCGCCGTTCTGGGGCATCGACACGGAGAGATTTGCGGCTTTCCTTCGCGCGCTCCCCAAACGTCACCGCTATGCGTTTGAATTCCGCAATCCGACCTGGCACACCGAGGCCGTCTACCGTCTTCTGCGAAAGCATAACTCCGGGTTTTGTATCTTCGAAATCGCGGGATTTGCGTCCGATTTCACGATCACAGCGGATTTCACGTACGTGCGGCTACACGGCCCGGCGGGCGCCTACCAGGGCAGCTACTCTCCATCGAAGCTTCAACGCTGGGCGGCCCGCATCCGCGACTGGCGCGGAGAGCTGCGCGCGGTTTGGGTTTACTTCGACAATGATCAGTCGGCATACGCCGTCCAAAATGCGCTGTCTCTGAAACGGCTGCTCGCCTGAGTCGCA
>DATJFH010000058.1:0-26834 GCA_035495815.1 Bryobacteraceae bacterium | reverse complement strand
GACACCTACCGCTACGCGATCGACGCCGCCCAGCTCGATTGGCTCGGCACCTCCGACCACAATGAAGTCACCGGCGGCAAGTGGCCCGACGGCCTGCGCGACTACCAGTGGTGGACCGTGCAGAAGACCGTCGATCTGATGACGCACGCCCCGGCCTTCATCGGCGTCTACAGCTACGAGCACAGCATGAGCCGTCCCGGCGGACACCGTAACATCCTGTTCCTGAAAAGGGGAGCGCCTCTCCGGATGATCGACCGCGACAAGGGTCTCACATCCGCGGACAACTCTCCGCCCGAACTCTGGAAATGGATGGAGGCCAACGTATTCAAGCAGCCCGGACAGCGATCGGTCATCGTGCCTCATACCTTCGGCGCGGGGCCGTTGGCGGATTTCAACTGGCCCAATGCCCGCTTCGACTGTCTGCTCGAGATGTACCAGGGCTGCCGCGGCAGTTATGAAGCCTGGCGAATGCCCGCGGGAGAGAAGCGCGGCGGAACGCAGGTCGACGAAAAAGGCCACTTCGCCCAGGACGCGCTCGCCGTGGGCAATGTCTATGGCTTCGTCTCCTTCAGTGATCACGGCTCCACGCACAACAGTTGGGCGGCGATCTGGGCGCCGACCGTCGACCGCGCCGGGATTCTGGCCGGAATGTACGATCGCCGGACCTACGCCGCCAGCGACGAGATGATTCTCAAGGTGACCGCGGATGGAAAACACATGCCAGGCGAAGAGTTCAGCGCCCCGGCCGCCAAGGCCCCGCTGATCGAGGCGTCGATCGAGGCGCCCGACACCATCCTGCGCATCGACATCGTGAAAGACGCCAAATACGTTTTCACCACTCGCCCCAACAGCAAGACCGCCACCGTTAAATGGCGCGACAACGAGACCAAACCGGGCAAGTCGTACTACTATATGCGGGTGTTTCAGCGCGACACGGAAAATCCGCAGGGCGATCCTGAAATCGGCTGGGTTTCACCGTTTTACGTAACCTATCAGTAGCCGGCGTCACCGGCGCTGTTCTCCGCCTGACGCATCGGTCGGGCCGAATGGAGTCGCGCCCGCGATCGAGCAGTTGCATCGGTGGTGCGGATTCCGCTAGAATCCCTCCAGTGTAGTTTGACGCCACGCATCGGATTGCCGGAGGGAGTCCTTGTCAATGGCGTTTTCCCGATCGTTCTACAACATGGATGGTAAAGAGGTGGCGGGTACCTGGTATGATTCCGAGCGCCGCCGCTGGCGCGTGTCGACAGTCCCGGTTCTTGCGTTTGCAACGGAGCAGGAGGCTGTAAATTGTTTTTACGATCGCTGTGACCCGGAGACCGGTTTGGTGAATCTTCGCTTGCTAATGGCAGGACGCGCCCAAAAATCGCGCAGCCGGACGCGCCGTGGTTCAGTCCTTGAAACCCCGATGAAATCGGATGACGGCGTGGTGGCCGAGGTGGGACTTGAACCCACACGCACAGTGAAGTGCGCCGGATTTTGAGTCCGGTTCGTCTGCCAATTCCGACACTCGGCCACGAGTCTCCTCTATTGTACAAGACTCCTCTCCAAGCCTGCTGACGCGCGTATCCGCAGCCCGCCATCTTCCCAAAACGCCCCATGGCAGTCGCCGGACGGCGTCCGACAAAAAACGGAAGTATCCCCGTTTGTCCGGCCAAACATGTGATAGACTGGCTCTTCCATTCAATTTGGTAGGAAGCTTCAGGAGTCTTTATCTGACACTGGCTCTGGTGGACTACGTCATCCTCGCCCTGTATTTCGCCTGCGTGCTGGGCATCGGCTGGCGTTTGAAGGAAAAAGTCCACTCGAGCGGGGACTTCCTGCTTTCCGGCCGCGCGGTTCCCGTCTGGATCACCAGCCTCGCTTTCCTCGCCGCGAATCTCGGCGCACAGGAGTTGATCGGGATGTCGGCGTCGGGAGCGAAGTACGGCATCATGACGGCCCATTTCTACTGGATCGGGGCCGTGCCGGCCATGCTGTTCGTGGGCGTGTTCATGATGCCGTTCTACTACGGCAGCCGCGCCCGCTCCGTGCCGGAATACCTGAAGCTGCGCTTCGACGAAAAGACACGCGGCTTCAACGCCATCACCTTCGCCGTGATGACGGTTTTCTCATCCGGAATTTCCATGTACGCGCTGGGCCTCTTGTTCCAACTGGTGCTGGGCTGGACTTTCTCCCAGTCGGTGCTGCTCTCCGCCGCGATTGTGCTGGCCTACACTTCCCTCGGCGGATTGACAAGCGCCATCTATAACGAGGTCCTCCAATTCTTCCTCATTGTCCTGGGATTTGCTCCCCTGGCGGTCCTGTCGCTGATGCGGGCCGGCGGGTGGGACGCGATGGCGTCCAGGCTGCCCGCCGTGATGACGCACACCTGGCAGCACATGGGCCGCGCCGATCAGAACCCCATGGGAGTGGAGGTTTTCGGCCTGGTGGCCGGCCTCGGTTTCGTGCTCAGCTTCGGTTACTGGTGTACGGACTTCCTGGTCGTGCAGCGCGCCATGGCGGCGGACAGCATGTCCGCCGCCCGCCGCACTCCGGTCCTGGCGGCATTCCCCAAGATGATGATGCCGTTTATCGTGATCGTGCCCGGAATCGTCGCCCTGTCGCTGTCCAAAATGGACGTCGGCTACGCCGTTCCGCTCAAGGGCGGCGTACCCGATTACGACCAGGTGCTCACCACCCTGATGGCGAAGTTCTACCCCTCCGGCATGTTGGGCGTGGGGATTACGGCCTTGATGGCTTCCTTCATGTCGGGCATGGCAGGCAACGTCACGGCCTTCAACACCGTTTTCACCTACGACATCTATCAGAGCTACATCCGCCGCAACGCGTCGGACGCCCACTACTTGAGGGTCGGCCGGCTGACCACTATTTTCGGCACCCTTCTCTCCATCGCCACGGCCTACCTGGCGCAACGCTACAACAACATCATGGACCTGTTGCAGCTAGTATTCGGGTTCGTCAATGCGCCGCTGTTCGCCACCTTCCTGCTCGGCATGTTCTGGAGACGGGCCACCGGACACGGGGCATTCTTTGGCCTGCTCTCGGGAACGGCCGCCGCCGCGGCCACGCACGGGCTGACGATTGCCGAGGGCAAAGGCGGCTGGATCGCCGAGGTATACCGGTTCCCGTCCACCATGGCGCAGAATTTCTGGATCGCCATCTTCGCCTGGCTGGCCTGCTTTCTGGTGACGCTGGCAGTCAGCGCCATGAGCAGGCCTCGTCCGGTGGAAGAATTGCGCGGCCTGGTCTACGGCTTGACCGCGACTCCGAAGGACGATGCCCGCAACTGGTACGAACGTCCGCTTCCGCTGGCGGGCGTGGTGGGGCTGATCCTGCTAGCCCTGAATCTCTGGTTCTGGTAGCGGTGAGTCCCAGGCGCCATCAAGTCCAGAACTGAAACCACTTCTTCTGGGGAAGAACCACTTCCGGGTACGGATCGACCGGGTCGCCTGTCAGCACGGCAGCCGGATTGGCATGGAAAAGCATCTCCGCCCGCTCCGGACCATACGTCCTGGCCACATATTCGAAGGCTTCCTTCAGCGACGGAGGCCGGTGCCTGGTATCATGCGCGTCGCTGGCGACGATGTGGGCCAGACCTTCTTTCATCAGCCGGTCGGCGAACGCTTTGGCCTGTTTTCCGAAGCGGCCGAGAAGCGATCCGCCGGTCACCTGGAGCAGGCATCCCGATTCGGCCCAGGCCTTGAGCTGATTGAGGCGCTGCTGCAGGAGCATGTTTCGCTCCGGATGGGTAATGATCGGGATCATGCCGGCCATCCGCATCTGGTAGAACACGTCGTCGGTGGTTTTCGGGATCAACAGGTCGGAAAACTCCACCAGGACATAGTTTTTATTGTTGATGGCGTATTTGCGGGGGTTTTTGAGCGCATCCTGGATATTGTCATAGGAGAGGTGGAAGTCGCAGCCGTGATGGATCCGGATGGTTCCGCCTATCGCGTGGCGCAGGTCCGCGAGCAGCAGTGAATTGACGTCCGGATCGAACTTGTATTCGTGATTGGCATGCGGACTGGCGACGATATCCGTCGTCCCGCTCCCGGCCGCCAGCCGTAACATGGCCAGCGATTCTTCGAGCGTCTTGGCTCCGTCATCCACGCCGGGCAGGATATGGCTGTGGACGTCGATCAAGATCAGATAAACATCTCCTCGTCCTGCGTGGCGTGATCCACCGACGCGCGATTCCGGCTGGCGAGCACGGAGAGCGCCGCGCGGACTCCGGAAACCACCCCGTTGACCTCTCGCACAGGCCGCAGAATGGTATTCTGCACGGCGACTGTCGTTTCCTGCACGCGCTCCACGGTGTCAGTGACAACCACGTCGATGCGGTCTATCTGGACCCGGGCGCGCTCGGCCGTCTCGGTCACCAGGGCGTCGAGGCGTGCCACCTGCTCCCGGGCCGAAGCGGTCATTTCGGAGGCTTGAGCCAACATGCCCTCGATCCTCGGCCTGGCGTGGTCGAGCATGTCGCGCGCCGAATCCAGAATGGGTCCCGCCTTGTCCACCAGGGGGACCACCCGTTCCTCCATGCGCTTCGAAGTGCGATACAACGACAGCATCGCGATCGCCATCACGGCGGTCATGAGCGAGCTGAGGGCGACCCCACCCGTGATCACCCAGCGGAAAACGTCTTCAGACATATCGCACTCCTCGTCGAATGGGGCTGCGTCAGAGAACCGGGGAATTGTCGCCGACGCTTTCGCGATAGGCCTGTTTCCCCGCTTCCACGGCCATGGCGAGCTGTTCCTTCTGCCGCGTGATGGCGTCCTTGCTGCGGTCGATCAGGTCGCTGGCGGATTCCCGCAGCTCGGTTCCACGCTGCCGCATGTATTCCCGGCTCTCGTCCGCCCTGGCTTTGAGGTAATCCTTTCCTTCATCAGCCTTGGTGCGCAGCAGCTGACGAGTCTCTTCGCCGGATCTTGGGGCGAGCAGCATTCCAACCGCCACTCCCACGCCGAGACCCACGATGAAATACGATATTCCGTTATTTTGTTCGGCCATGATGTGCTCCTCCTGAATGTGAGTAGGCCGTTCCAGGTTCGGCCGGCCCTCATGCCAACATCATTATACCGCCAGACGCCGCGCGTCCTCGTGTACAATTTCAACTGAGATGAGGCGCCCAGGAGGCCGTGAAAAGCCCCGCTTGCCGGCCGAGGCGTTGTGGGAATACGCCGTCAAGACATTGGCTGCGCGAGCCCAATCCACGGGGGAAATGCGGCGGAAGCTGCGTCTTCGGGCGGAACGCGCCGCGGACGTCGAGGATACCCTCTCACGGCTGCGCGACCGCGGTTATCTCAGTGACAAGCGCTTTGCCGAAAGTTACGCCGGCTTTCGACTGGAGAACCAGGGCCTGGGCAAATCGCGCGTGCTGCGCGACCTGCGCCAGCGACAGGTCAGCTCGTCGCTGGCGGAAGGGGCGGTCGCGCGCATCTACCGGGACGTGGACGAAGTGGCGCTGATCGCGAGCTTCATCGAACGCAAGTTCCACCCGAAAACCACGCTGGCTGAAGACTTCGAAGATCCACGCCGGCTCGCGTCGGCATACCGCAAGCTGATCCGGGCCGGCTTCAGTTCCGCCAATGTCATTCTCGCGCTCAAGCGGATTTCAGAGCGGGACGACGTGCTGGACACCTTCGAGCCTCCCGAGGAAGAAGAGGAGCCATAGATAGCGCCAAACCAGCGGCCGGTGCAGACGACCGCCGACCTCGCGGGTTTCTGGGTCCGGCTCTACCCGCAGATCCGGCGCCAGCTGAGCCGGCGGTATCCCAAACATCGCTGGCCGGAAGAGCCCTAGCACGTCCTGGTCTCCGGCACGGCACGCACGAGTGCTCGCGCCACGAGGCGCGTAGTGTAAAATTCTAGACTTGGTGTTCGCCAGTTGCGGCCCGGAAGGACGACATGAACAATTACCCCAGAGTGCATAACGCGATGTGGCCCGGCCTGGTCGGCAAGGGGCCCGATTCGGAGCCTCCCATCGACCTGGACACGATGCTCAACCTGACTGCGGCCGCGGAAGTCAACGGCGCGCGCTTCGAAGGCGTGGACCTGTTTCTCTTCGACCCGCACGTGAGCATCGACTCGACCGATGACGATCTGGCCCGGCTCGCCGACAAGATCCGCGCGAAGAATTTCGTGGTCGGCTCGGTAGTCGCGCCGGTCTGGCCTCCCACCGGAGGCGGTTCGGCGATGGGCAGCGCCGAGGAGCGCAAAGCTTTCGTCGGGCAAGTCCGCAAAGGCTGCCGGATCGCCCGCAAGCTGCGAGACATCGGCATCCGGCCCTACGGCGTGGTCCGGATCGACTCCGCTGCCAGCCCGGCCGAGTGGGCCAAGGATCCGGCCGGCAACAGCAAGCTGATCGCGGAGACCTTTCGCGAAGCCTGCGACGTCGCGGAAGCTTTCGGCGAGCGCCTGGCCGCCGAAGGGGAGATCTGCTGGGGCGGCATGCACAGCTGGAAACAGATGACGCATCTGCTCGAAATGGTGGGCCGTCCCAGGACGCTGGGCTTTCAGGCGGACATGGCCCACACGCTGCTCTTCACTCTGGGATTCAACGCCCCGGAAGATCGCATCCTCCCGCCGGATTTCGACTGGAGCGGCGCCGATGACGGTCTGCAGACCGCCCTGCGCACGCTCACCTCGGCGCTGCGGCCCTGGACCATCGATTTCCACGTGGCCCAGAACGACGCCACCGTGAAGGGCTCCGGCTCCCACGACAAAACCGGCCACCACTGCCTGCCCGGCGATCCGAACGGCAAGCTCGACATCGTCCGCGACGCCGGCCACTGGATGCGCGACGAAAAGGGGCAGCCCACGCGCGCCTTCCAGCACATCTGCTGGGATGGCTGCATGTTCCCGAACGCGGTCATGATGCAGCCAAAAACCTGGAACGACATCCTGGCGACCATGCTGGCAGTCCGCGAAGCGCACGGGTGGAGGCAATAACCTCTATGACCAAGAAAAAGAAATTAAATGTCGGGCTGGTCGGATACGGGTTCATGGGCCGGACCCACTCGAATGCCTTCGGGAAGGTCAATACCTTCTTCGATCTGGATTACCAGCCGGTGCTAAAGGCCGTCTGCGCGCGGGACGAGGGCAAGGTCAAGGCGTTCGCCGAACAGTGGGGCTACGAGTCGGCCGAGACCGACTGGCGGAAGCTGGTCGGGAGGAAGGATATCGACCTGATCGACATCGCCAGCCCAAACAACACACACGCGGAGATCGCCCTGGCGGCCGCGGCGGCGGGCAAGATGGTGCTGTGCGAGAAGCCGCTGGCGATGAGCGGGGCCGAGGCCGAGAATATGGTAGCGGCGGTCGAACTGGCCGGCGTGCCGAACATGGTCTGGTACAACTACCGTCGCGTGCCCGCGGTGGTGATGGCGAAGCAGTTGATCGACGAGGGCCGGTTGGGGCGCATCTTCCATTACCGCGCAAAATTCCTGCAGGACTGGACCATTTCGAAGGAGCTGCCGCAGGGCGGCGCGGGATTGTGGCGGCTCGACGTAAGCGTGGCCGGCAGCGGCGTCACCGGCGACCTGCTCGCGCACTGCATCGACACCGCGATGTGGCTCAACGGCGGTATCGATCAGGTCACGGCGATGACCGAGACTTTCATCAAGGAGCGCCCGCACACGCTGACGGGCAAGGTGGAGAAGGTCGGCATCGACGACGCCAGCGCGTTCCTGGCGCGGTTCCGCAACGGCTCGCTGGCGACGTTCGAAGCGACCCGCTACGCCCGCGGGCACAAGGCGCTGTACACGCTGGAGATCAACGGCGAGCAAGCTTCCATCGCCTGGGACCTGCACGATCTGCACCGGCTGCAGTATTTCGATCATCGCGATGAGGGTCCGCTGCGCGGCTGGCGGTCGATTCACATCACCGACGGAGACCATCCCTACATGAAGCACTGGTGGGTGCCCGGGCTGCAGATCGGCTACGAGCACACCTTCATTCACCAGGTAGCGGATTTCATCGCCGGCCTGAGCAGCGGCAAGGTTCCGGGCCCGAGCTTCCGCGACGGGCTGGCGACCGACGACGTGACGGACGCGGTGTTGAAGTCGGCGCGCACCGGCCAGTGGGAAAAAGTGGCCCAGCGCTGAGGGGCGTCCCGGCTGCCGTTACAATTAGGTATGCGATTGTGTTGCGCGCTCGCGGCGGCTCTGGCTTGCTCCGCCCGGGCGCAGCAGAGCGCCGACTTGCAGGCGATGCTGAATCGGGTCTCGGAGGAGGCCGAGGTGTTCGCCTACAGCGCCCGCGCCGTACTCTCGGAAGAAACGCTGAAGCAGAAGGCTCGCAAGGGAGCCGTGCGTTTCCGGCCCCGGATCGGAGAAGCGGCCACCAGGCTCCCCAAGGAAGAATTCCAGACTCGGGAGATCGTTTCCGAGTACGGGTATTCTTCGTTCAAGGACTCCCCGGCGGCGCTGCACGAATTCCGCACGGTAACAACGGTGGACGGCAAGAAAGTAGCCACGCAGGAAAAGGCCCGCCGCGCGCTGACGATGGGGATGCGTTCGAATGACGACGGCGTGAAGAAGCGAATGCTGCAGGATTTTGAAAAACACGGCCTGATCGGCGCCGCCACCGATTTCGGACAGCTGATCCTGCTTTTCTCCAAGCGCCGGCTGAAGGATTACGAGTTCGAGATCAAGGGCCAGGACCGGATTGGCGCCGACACGGCCATGGTGATCGCCTTTCACCAGAACGAGGGGAAGGAGGCGCTGACGGTGTTCGCGCACAACGCGGCGCTGCGCAATACGCTACAGGGCTTCCTTTGGGTGCGTCTGCCGGACTACCTGCCGCTGCGCATCCGGCTGCTGACGTCGCGCAAGGAGGGTCCCTTCATCATGAACACGGAAGGCACGGTGGATTACGCCATGAGCGCGCACGGCTGCCTGCTTCCAGCGTCGGTGGTGCACCGGGACGTGATCGGCGACAAGCTCATCACGGAGAATATTTTTCAATACACGCCCTTTCGCAAATTCGGCGCGGAAAGCGAGCTGAAGTTCGACGCTCCGTAGGTTTCATGCGCACGTTTTTCGTCCAGAATTTCGGCTGTCGCGCGACGCAGGCTGACGGAGCGGCTCTCGAGGCGATGCTTCGGGGCAAGGGCTTGTCGGAAGCGGCGGCGCGCGTGGAAGCCGACCTGGTGGTGCTCAACACCTGCACGGTCACCGCCGAGGCGGACAGCGACGTACGGCAGACGGTCCGCCGGGCGCATCGCGAGAACGGCGCGGCCCGGATTCTGGTCACCGGCTGCTACGCTCAGCGCGCCCCGGACGAGCTGGCGGCGATGCCGGGAGTCGAGTGGGTGGTCGGCAATTCCCACAAGACGGAGATCGCCGAACTGGTGACCGGACTCGACTACCACGGGCGCATCCATGTCGGCGACATTTTCGAAACCCACGAGTTCCTCTCCGCCCCGGTCGAGGACGCCGCCGGCGACCGCACGCGGCCGAATCTGAAGATTCAGGACGGGTGCAACAACCGCTGCTCGTTCTGCGTCATCCCGCAGGTGCGGGGACGCAGCCGCAGCGCGCCGGCGGACCGGGTCGTCGAGCAGGTCCGGACACTCGGGCGGCGCTACCGGGAGATCGTGCTGAGCGGGATCAATCTCGGACGCTGGGGCAGGGAGCAGGGCGTTGATGGCATGCGGCTGGCGGAGCTGATCCGGATCCTGCTTCGGGAGACCGAAGTGGAGCGGCTAAGGCTCAGCTCGGTGGAGCCGATGGATTTTTCCGACGATCTGCTGAACCTGATGGCGTCGTCGCCGCGGATCGCCAGGCATGTGCACGCGCCGCTGCAATCGGGGTCGGACCGCGTCCTGCGGCGGATGCGCCGGAAGTACCGGCCCCGTCACTATGCCGACCGGGTGCTGAAGGCGCGCGCCGCCATGCCGGACGCGGCTATAGGAGCGGATGTGATGGTGGGCTTTCCAGGCGAGACCGACGACGAGTTCGAAGAGAGCCGCCGCTTCATCGCGAGCCTGCCGTTCACCTACCTGCATGTGTTCACCTACTCCTCGCGACCCGGCACGGCGGCGGCAGAGTCGCCCGGGCAGGTACCGATACCGGTCAGGAAGGAGCGCAACCGCGTCCTGCGGCAACTGGGACTCGAAAAAAATTTGGAATTCCGCCGGGCGATGGTGGGACAGCGACTGTCGGTGATTACGCTGGAGCCCGCGGGTTCGGCGCTGAGCAGCAACTTTCTCCACGTCGAACTGGCCCGGCCGGAGCCGCCGAACCGCCTGATCGAAGTGGATATCGGCGCGGTGAGCGAGAGCGGGCTCCGCGAAGCGGCCTTGCAGTTCCCGGTCTTGCGCTGAGAAGCCCTGCCGGGCCGGCGAGACGCATTCGTTGACTACAGCTCGCGCCGTCCTTCCAGCGCTTTCCACATGGTGACCTCGTCGGCGAACTCCAGGTCGCTGCCGACGGGCACGCCCATGGCGATGCGGGTAACCTTGAGTCCGAGCGGCTTGAGGAGCTTCGAAAGATAAACCGCGGTGGCTTCGCCTTCCACCGTCGGATTGGTAGCCAGGATCACCTCGCCGATCGCGCCCTGGCCGATGCGCTCGAGCAGGCTCTTGATCTTCAACTGCTCCGGCCCGATGGCGCGCAAAGGGCTCAGAGAGCCGTGAAGCACATGGTAGAGCCCGCTGAACTGGCGCGTGACTTCGATCCCCACGATGTTGTGAGGCTCTTCGACGACGCAGACCACCGACTGGTCGCGTGTATCGTCGCGGCAGAAGATGCACAATTCACTTTCACTGATGTTGTTGCACAGCCGGCAGAGGGCCAGCTTGTCCTTGACATCAAGGATGGCCTGCGAGAGCCGCTCGGCGTCCTCCCGTCCGGCACGCAGCACATGAAAGGCGATGCGTTGCGCCGATTTCTGGCCGATGCCGGGCAGGCGCTTGAATTCGTTGATCAGTCGGGCCAGCGGTTCCGCGAAATCCGGCATGCAGGCTTCTTAGAACATTCCGGGAGGCAGGCCCAGGCCGCCCAGCATTCCGCTCATCTTCGACTTGGTTTCCTCGTCGACTTTCTTCACGGCCTCGTTACAGGCGGCGACCACCATGTCCTGCAGCATTTCGACGTCCCCGGCCACTTCCGGATCGATCTTCACCGCCAGCACGTTTTTGTGGCCGTCCATTTTCACCGTAACCATCCCGCCGCCGGCCGAGGCTTCGACGCGGATCTGCGCCACCTCCTGCTGCATGCGCTCCTGCATCTGCTGCGCCTGCTTCATCATGTTCTGCATGTTGCCTGGTAGCTTCACGTATCTACTCCTTCAGGTTTCGAACCGTGCGAATCTGACCGCCGAATACTTCCTGAAACCGCTGCACTTCAGGATTGGCCAGCGCCCGCGCGGAGGTCTCGTTCTCCGGCGCCTTGCGCGCGCTTTCCTGGACCGGCGACGGGGCGGCTCCCTGTCCGGCGACGATCTTGATTTTCATCGGACGTCCCACGATGCGGCGGACCGCCTGGTTGAGGTCGTCCGCCTTCATTCCGAGCATGAATTCCTCGGGCGTGGTGAACTGCAACTCGGCGGCCGAGGCGGCCACGCTGGAGTGCTCGACTCCATCGGCCGTGAACGGCATGCCGATTTCCATCAACGTCGCGTGCAGGCGCTGTTTCCACTCGTCGTCGGACGAGGGCGGGGCTTGTGAAGCCGCCGGCGCGGGGGCGGCTTGCGGCGCGGGCTTGACAGACTGTGCGGAAACCGGCGGCGCCTTCGGACCGGGAAGCGGGGGCGGACTCACGGGAGGCGCCGGAGCGCCGCCCAGGCTGGCCAAAGCCTGCTCGATCGGCAACAGGCGGCCGGCGTGCACCATGCGGATGAGCCCCAGTTCCAGGTGAAAACGCGGTTGCAGCGAAGCCTGCAGGTCCTGAAACAGAGTCAGGGAGAGCTGCAGGTAGCGCGTCAGATCTTCTTCCGAAAACGGCTCTGCGATCCGTTTCAGGTGGTCGCGCTCCTGAGCCGACGCAGGGATGAGCTTCACGTCGCCGACCTTGGCGACCAGCAGATTACGGAAGTAGCGGGCGACTTCACGGCTGAAATGCTGCAGATTGCTGCCGTTCCGCTCCAGGTCTTCGACAATGGCCAGCATGCGAGCGGGACTCGATTCGGCCAGCGCTTCGGTTACCCGATGCAGCGATTCCAGCGAAAATCCGCCCAGCAGCGAACGCACCTGGGCGGCGTCCAGTGTAGACCCGCAGCAGGCGATGGCCTGGTCCAGGGCGGAAAGCGAATCGCGGACGCTGCCTTCCCCGGCCTGTGCGAGCACGGCCAGCGCCTCGGCGCCCGCCGCGATCCCTTCCTGGCGGCAGATCCAATCCATGCGCTCGATCAGCGCTTCGAATTCCACGGACCGGAAGCTGAAGTGCTGGCAGCGCGACGCGATGGTGGCGGGAATCTTGTGCGCTTCGGTGGTGCAGAGAACAAAAATCGCCCACGATGGCGGTTCCTCGATCGTCTTGAGCAGCGCGTTGAAGGCCTCGTTGGTGATCTGATGGGCCTCGTCAATGATGAACACCTTGTAGCGGTCGCGCGCCGGGCGGTAGCGGACGTTCTCCCGCAACTCCCGCATTTCGTTGATTCCGCGATTCGAAGCCGCGTCGATCTCGATCACGTCCACCGCGCCGCCGGCGGCGATCTCGAGGCAGCTCGCGCACACGCCGCAGGGTTGGTTGGTGGGGCCCTGGATGCAGTTCAGACAGCGCGCCAGAATGCGGGCTATGGTGGTCTTGCCCGTCCCCCGCTGGCCGGAAAAGATGTAACCGTGCGCGATCCGGTTCTGCGCGATGGCGTTTTCCAGGGTCGTCTTGACGTGTTCCTGGTTCACCACGTCAGCAAACGACTGCGGCCGGTATTTTCTGGCTATGACTTGGTACATGGGTGGGACGCAAAGCCAGGCTCCGGGTGATCCTCGGCACACAGGGTAAGCTACTACCGTTGCTCCCTTCCGGACCTGGCGGGGTTTGCAGCCGCCTGTTGCACGGAGCCCGAAACCTGACAGTTTCATCCTAGCATTCCGTCACCGCCGGGGGTTGAACGGGAACACGGCCCCCCGGCCGGCGGTGTGGGACAATTGCGAAATGTCCAGACTGCTGCCCTTGTTTTTCGTCTTGTGGATCGGGGTTGGCGCCCCGGGCCAGGAGGGGGAAGAAACCTGGACCCGGTTCCGCGGGCCCAACGGGGCCGGCATATCGAAAGACAAGGGATTTCCGGTTGTCTTCGGCAGGGACAAGAACCTCGTCTGGCGCACTCCTGTGCGCGGCGGGAAGTCCTCGCCGGTCCTAACGCGCAGCCGTATCTTTCTTACCGCGGCGGACCAGGGAAAGCTCTACACCCTGTGTCTTGACCGCAAAACCGGAAAGCTGCTCTGGGAGCGGTCGATTGACCGGCCTCATACGGAAATCGCCAACCGCCTGAATCACGAAGCGGCCATTACTCCGGTCACCGACGGCGAGAACGTTTACGCGCTCTTCAAAGACTTCGGCTTCGTCTCCTACGACGCAGCCGGGAAGCTGCGCTGGAAAGCGCCGCTCGGCCCGTTCGCGAATATGCAGGGACTCGGAGCCTCGCCGATCCTGGTGGGCGATTCCCTCATTCTGGTGGCGGACCAGTGGGAACACTCCTACATCGCCGCCTTCGACCGCGCGAGCGGCGAAATGCGCTGGAAGGTCGGCCGGGACGAAGCGGAGAGTTGGGGCACGCCGGTGCTCCATTCGTCCGGGATCGTCACCATCAGCCGCGGTCTTCTCGGCATCCATGATCCGGCGGACGGAAAGCGCGTCGGGTCGATGCCCGGACTGGCTATGGCGGTGGTCTCGAGCCCGGCCGTGGCCGGCGACACGATCTACACTTTCGGTTACGGAAACGAAACGCCCGCTCCTTTCGACGACCGGTTGAAGCGGCTGGACAAGAACGGTGACGGCAAGCTGACGCCCGATGAGTACGGCGCCGATCCCGTGCTCAACAGCATCGGCAAATTCGAAGGCAAGCGCGACGGGGTGGTGACCGGGGACTTATGGCAGATTTTCGCCAACAAGGTGGTGGGCCCGAACTGCCTGGCGGCCGTCCGCATCGAGGGCGGCAAGGCGCGGATCCTGTGGCGCTACGAAAAGAATTTCAACTACGTGGTGCCGTCCACGCTGGCGTATCAGAACGTGCTTTACGTCATGCGCAACGGCGGGATTCTCACCACGCATGACGCGGACACTGGCAACGTGATCAAGGCCGCCCGGATCGAGGGGGCTTTGGGCGGGTACTCCTCGTCGCCGGTGGCGGCTGACGGCAAGGTCTGGATCGGCAGCGAAGAAGGAAAAGTCGCTGTGGTGCGCGCCGGGGGCGAATGGGAGAAACTGGCGGTGAACGATCTGGGGGAGGGCTGCTACGCGACTCCCGCGCTCTCGAGAGGCGTCATTTACTTACGGACCGAGGAAGCGATGTATGCGTTCGGCGCGAAGGAATAGAGTGTGAGCCATGGCCCGAGAAGCATTTTCACAGCGTGCGCGCACGCCCCTTTTTCAAAACATCAGTTTGAGGGCGAAGCGGAACTGACGTTCGGTCGCCGCCGCTCCGGTAATCTCGGTGTAACCGCCGAGCGCAGTAATCTGTCCCGCCGCATTGCGTGTGGCCGATGACGCCGTCGCGCCAGGATTGTTGAACGCCGGCGTATTCGACAGATTGAATGCCTCGGCGCGGAACTGAAGCTTCCAGCGCTCGGTAAGGGGGAAGTCGCGGAAGATACTGGCGTCGAGGTTGGTCAGACCCGGGCCGCGCAGGATATTGCGGCCGGAATTCCCGTAGCGTACGGCGGTCACCGGAACAAAGGCGTCCGGATCGAAATACGAATTTCCCCTGCCGACTCCGCCCAGAATCGCGACAGTTGGTTTCACCTGGTCGGCGGTCTGCGTGCCGCCCGGCGCGTCCAGGCTGGTGCTTGCGGTGCCAACCGTAAACGGGGTTCCGGACATTGTGCTGAATATGCCGTTGATCTGCCAGTTCCCGATGATCTGGCCGGCTAACCCGGAGTTTGCATATTTCTTGCCCTTCCCGAACGGCAGCAGGTACACGCCGTATATCTGCAGGTTGTGGGTGCGGTCGAAACCTGCCGGAGCGCGGTTGCGGCCCCACAGAGCAGGATCGTTCCAGCTCAGTGAGGAATCATTGTTGTCGGCGAATGAGATCGATTTCGAGTAAGTGTACGAGAGCCCCAACATGCCGCCATCCTTGAACCGGCGGCGGAGCTGATTCTGCCAGCCGTTGTAATTGGATGTGCTGAACGGCGTATACATGGTGACATCGGCCGTGCGGCCCCATTTTTGCGCGAGCACGCGGCCGTTCGTGCCGCGTCCCGGAAATCCATAATTGATATTGCGCCGGGCGGTCTGGCGGATGGCGCGGGTAGCGACGAACGATGTGGTCAAGTTGAAGCCCGCGCCCAGATCGCGCTCGAGGGTCAGGTTGAGGCTCTGGAAGTAACCTCGACGATAGTCCTCCGGCCAGGTCACGGTGCCTACCGTCGCCGGTATCCGGATCGCGCCAGTATTCAGGTCGGGGACTATCACCGCCGGAATCCCGGTGCGGAACGAGCCGGCGGCCTGCAGCGTGCTGGGCGCGTTGAACTGCGACGAAATCGTGGCGGGATAGGAATCCCGCATGTAGCGAAAGGTATCGGGATCGATGGAGATTCCGTAACCCGTCCGAATGACGGTCTTCTCGGTCGCGGGTAAGCAACGCCGAAACGCGGGCCGACCTGGAGCCGCGGCACCTTGACGCCGGTGTCGGTGGGGGTGCTGCCCAGGCCGCCAATCAGGACAAGATCCGTGTTGGGGTCGTAACGCTCGCCGCCCCGGTGATCCCGCTTGGCGAACGGGTACCGCTCGAAGCGGGCGCCGTAGTTCAGGGTGAGTTTGCGGGACACCTGCCACTGGTCGCGCAAATAGAAACCCCAGCCGGGCATCCGAACAGCCGCCGGATTGATATATTGCACGTCCTTGCCCATCGCGTTGGGCTGTCCGAGCAGGAAGTCTGCATATCCGTTGTACTGTCCGGGAGAGCTGCCGCCCCGGAGAGAGGTCACGCCGCCGGTGAGATTGAACCCGCCGCGCGGTCCAAAGGCCGCCTGGGGCTGAAAATGGTTGATCGTGTAATAGGTGTACTCGCCGCCGAAACGGAAATTGTGTGTCCCCCGGACGTAGCTGAGGTTGGTGTTTACCGTGTACTGGTTGTCGCGAAACAGAAAAGGATTGGAGACGTTCGGATTGCCGATCGCGGAGAAATTCGTGATATTGAAGCGCGGATATCCGCCTTGCAGCCGATCCGGCCCGTTCGTACCCGGGATCTGCAGGTCGTCCAGTCCGTAGTTGTGGTCGATGTCGACGTTTTGGGCGCCGAGTCGCTGCCGCGTGAAGCCGATGGTGGCGTCCAGCAGAATGTGGGGAGTGATGGTGTAGGTGCCCCCGACAGACGCCGACTGAATCCGGCTGGGCGCGTTGCCCGGTTGTCCGCCCGCCAGCGCGTCTCCTCCGGCGGCGCCGAGGGACGGTGGATCGAAAATCTCCGCGGGGGAATAACTGTAGCGGGCGAACAACGAGGACTTGTCCGTCGGATTGTAGTTCACCTTGAAATCGAAGTTGCTGCGATTGAACTGGTAGCTTCCCAACGCCTGATAGTTGTTCGAGCCCGGCACGGTGCTCAGATTGGGGGCGGGAATCAGCGCATTCATCCTGGCGGCGGCCGGTTCGATGCGGCTGGAGGGAATCACCTGTCCGGCGAAGAGCTGGCGGCCCGTTCCATCGGCGGCGCCGGTCAGGGGATCGTAAATCACCGGAGTGGGCAGAAACGAGAAATCACCGCGCTTCAAGCCGTCGGTGGGCACGGTACGAAATGCCTGCCGAAATTCGCGGCGCACCGTTCGCTCGAAATCGGTAAAGAAGAACAGCTTGTTCTTCTTGATCGGCCCGCCGATGGTGTAGCCGCCCTGGTTCAGGATGTTTTTCGGAATGCCGTTGGTAGTGTTGAAGAAGTTGCGGGCGCGCAGTGCGGCGTTGGTATGGAACCAGTGCAGGCTGCCGTGGTACTCATTCGTCCCCGATTTGATGGCGACGTTGATCGCCGATCCGCCCGCCATGCCCTGCTCCGCGTCGAAGGAATTGGACACGATGTTGACGGTCTCGACGGCGTCGGTCGGAGGCACATAGGCCACGATATGGGGTAGCCACGGGTAGGAGACAGTTGCGCCGTCGAGGCGCGTATTGTTGTTGGAATGAGACGACCCGTTGACGTTGGTTCCAAGCGCCCGCTGCGGGTTCCCGGCGTCGGAGTGCAGCTCGGCCGGCGGCGAAAATCCGGGGATGATCTTGTAAAGCGCCTGCCAGTTCCGGCCGGCGTTGCCCGTGAACGGCAGATTCGAGAGCTGGACTGAGCGGATCTGGTGGTTTACGTCGGACCGGTCGGTTTGCAGCGCTTCGGCCATTCCGGAAATCGTGATGGTCTCGCTGACCTGGGCGACGGCCAGTTGCGAATCGACGCGCCGTAGATTATTGGCGAGAATCTGGACGTTCTCCTGGACTACGGTGCGGAAGGACGGCGCGGAGAAAGTAATCTTGTAAACACCCGGTTGGAGGTCGTTAAACGAGTAAGACCCGCCGGCGTCCGAGGTGGCCGCGCGGGAAATACCGGTGGCTGCGTTGAGCGCCTCGACTTTGACCATAGGCACGGCCGCGCCCGTGGGGTCGGTCACGTTTCCGGTTAGCGATCCATAAAGCACCTGAGCACGTGCGCCGGGGGAAAAAACGTGCATCAGCATCAGCACAAGCAGAGTGACACCACGTGGCGTGAAAGACATTTTCCGAACCTCCCCCTTGAAATAGGCCCCACCCACCTGCTCTGAGCAGCCCGTGGATTCTCGGGGAAGTATATCAGAATTCAATTCAAAGTCCATGTCTCAAACAAAGTCCCCGTCGCGGCCGGTTTCATCCATTTTTAGGAGCGCGGAATCACTTTTGCCGGCCCCACCGCGGCTGACGATCAGGGGACCAGAGCTTTGCGGCTCTGCCGCTCGACATCGTTTGCGAGGGTGGAGAACACGCCCCGAACGAAAGGCGTGCGAGTGGGACTGCTATCATTCCCTAGGCGGCGGAGCGTTCCAAGCCGGGCTGGATCGGGCTTCCAAGTCCGGTTCGGACCTCTCTGGGGCTACCCCAGGGGATCGTGAAGAGCTGGGATTTCGTCGCGTGAGCCGGGCTGCGCGCCGCGCAGTTTTGCTCACGCCAAGTCAGACTCGTGGGGCGCTCCGCTGTCGTTATTCAATGCCTGCTCCTCTCTTCGTACGGGCTCTCGCCAGAGCCTTTCTGGCGGGACAACCCACGGTCGATCAGATCGTGGCCCGCGGCAGTCGCGCGTTAGGACGGCCCTGGCGCTGGCTCCGTCCATTGGCGCAGCGTTACGTGGAGCACATCGAAGGCAGGGTGCGTCTCCGGCGACGAGACGCCATCCAATTTCTGCGCGCCGATCCGGGTGTCGAACGCGCCGAGGCCAGGTACCGCCACGAATTGTCCGTCGCCGATTGGCTGACCGAGCCCCAGCTGATGCAACCTGTCTTCGCAGCCGGGAAGTGGGATCTTCCCCCGCTCGAGTCGGCCGGCGCGCTGCGCGATTGGCTTCGCCTCAATCCCGGCGAGTTGGAGTGGTTCGCCGACCTATGGCGGCTCGGTTCCCGGAATGATTGCCCGAAGCTGAGGCACTATTATTACCGGGTACTGGCCAAACGATCCGGCGGCCTGCGATTGATCGAAGCGCCAAAGCAGCGGATGAAGCAGTTGCAACGGATGATTGTGACGCGTATTCTTGCCCGCATACCTCCGCACCCTGCGGCGCACGGTTTTATCCCGGGACGGTCCATCCGGACGTTTGCCGCTCCCCACCTGGGCCGGCGCGTGGTCGTGCGAATGGACCTGCGGGATTTCTTTCCTTCCATCAGCGGAGCCAGAATTCAAGCCCTGTTCCGTACCCTGGGCTATCCCGAACCGGTGGCCGATCTGCTGGGCGGAATCTGTGTCAATGTCACGCCGCGCAGCGTATGGAAAACGGACCTGCTCGAGGTTCCCCCGAGAATTTTCATCGAAGCGAGAACACTTTACGCCCGGCCGCATCTGCCGCAAGGCGCGCCGACCTCTCCCGCGCTTTCCAACCTCTGCGCTTACCGGGTAGATTGCCGGCTTGCCGGACTGGCTCAATCGTCGGGCGCCCGCTACACGCGCTATGCCGACGATCTGGCTTTTTCAGGCGGTGAGGCGTTCGAGCGCGGCGCTGAACGGTTTTCCACCCACGTGTCCGCCATTTTGCGTGAAGAGGGCTTCGCGGCGCACCATCGCAAAACGCGGATCATGCGGCAAGGGGTTCGGCAGCATCTGGCAGGCCTGGTCGTCAATGAGCGAATGAACATCCGGCGGGATCACTTCGACCGGCTCAAGGCCATCCTCAATAACTGCGTCCGTCTCGGTCCCGAGACTCAAAACCGCGAAGCGCATTCCGACTTCCGATCACATCTGGAGGGGCGCGTCGCGTACGTCGAAACGGTCAATCCGGCACGGGGGGGACGTCTGCGCGTCATTTTCAACCGGATCGAATGGTAACGGCGGAGAGGCTCCGCTCTAATGCAGTTTCTGTTTCAGCCATTCGACCATCTTCGACTTGTAAGCCTGCATTGCGGGGTTCTTCTCCCAGTTGATGACCCCGTGCGGACCGCCTTCCACAGCGAAGATCTCACACGACGAACCGGCCTGTTTCATCTTGTCGCACATGAGAGTGGCCTGATGGAACGGAACGGTCGCGTCGCCGGCGCCGTGAATCAGGAGAAAGGGAGGCATGCCCTTCTTCACGTAGGTGACCGGAGACGCTTCTTTCATCCGGCGCACGGCGGCGGCGTCCGGCTCGGTGAAATCGAGCAGCGCCCTGATGGCTGGATCGGCGCCCTTGGTCTTGTCCGGGCCGGTGATCATCGCCTCCAGGTCATTCGGCGCATAAAACGGAACCACCGCGCGCAGTTTCAGCCGGGCGCCGTCGCGCGCTCCGACGAACGAGACCAGATGGCCGCCGGCGGATTCTCCTGTGATCGCGATCCGGTTCACGTCCACCTTATATTCGGCGGCGTGCGACTGCACCCAGCGGATGGCGGTGATCACGTCATCCACCGGAGCCGGGAAATGGTACTTGGGAGCCAGGCGGTAATTGATGGTAAACCAGGCAAAACCGGCCTGGGTGAGGGGATCGAACAGCGGCTTGACGTAGGTCTGCTTGTCGCCGTTGCGCCAGCCGCCGCCGTGCACCACGATCACGGCCGGGAACGGACCGGAACCTTCGGGGACATAGGCGTCCAGCGTGAGGCTCAGATCCCCGGCCCTGCCGAATTCGATATCGGACCGCAGTCCTCCGAAGGCGCCCGCCGCCAACAGCACCAGGCTCGGGATTACACGTTTCATCTTGTGATCCGGTTACATGCGCTTGGCAACGAAGCTCGCCCTGCGTTTCGCGCCGTCCCGCGACCTGGCGCCCTGGATGGTGTCGCCGTCGAGCGTTCCGCTCCAGAACATCTTGGCTTCGCCCTTCTTCCCTTTCTGAATCGTCACGAAAGAGAAGCTGGATCCGTCGACCTTTCCCTCCTGAATGGTCGCCGAGCGCTTGCCGGAGCCGACCGAGCCGCTGAGCTGCTTCCCATCGCTGGTCAGGTTCAACATCACGGCCCCGGCTTTCTTGGCGTTGGCTTTCTTGCCGGAAGCCTTGAATTCCGCCGACCACTTCCCTTCCAGCCCCGCCGCGGAAGCCAGCGGCGTCAGACACAGGAACGCTGCGATACAAACGATGGCGTTGCGCATGCCAATAAAAATATCACAAATTGTGCGATCAGCCGACTCCCAACTCCGCGCGGACGCGTTTTACGCCATCGGCGAGGGACTGGAGCTTCTTCCGGGCGGCCCAGCGCGCCGTCTGGCTGAGCCCGCAATCGGGCGCGAATGAAAGGCGCTCGGGCGGCGCGAACTCCAGGCACCGGCGCACCCGCGCGGCTACGTCGTCCGGCGTCTCGATGTAGTAACTCTTCACGTCGATGATTCCTACCGCGACGTCCATCCGAGCCGCGATGTCGCGAATCAGCTCGATTCCGGCGAATTCACGGCTGGCCATCTCGAGGTGGATCTCATCCACCTGCAGATCGAGGAACGCCGGAAACATGGGCGCATAACTGCGCGGAGCAACGGCTCGCGCCTTGTAGTTCCCGAAGCACAGATGGGTGGACAGGCGGCAGCGCCCGCGCACACCGGCGGCCGTCCGGTTGAAGATATCCACCAGACGCGCCGGATCTTCGCTGTGGGCGTAGCAGCTCATGGAAGGCTCGTCCACGCACAACTCGCCGCAGCCCGCTTCGACCAGGGCTTCGAGCTCCCTCCGCACGATCGGGACCAGCGCTTCGGTCAGGGCGTAGCGGTCCGGATATTGCTCGTTCGGAATCAGGCGGCCGCTCAGAGTGTAGGGGCCGGGGACACTGATCTTGAGCGCGGGACCTTCGGGCGCGATCCGCCGCAGCCGGCGGAATTCGTCCACCGCGCCCAGTCCGCGCGGCGCGCCCAGCTTTCCTTCCACCGCATGCCTGCCGCGCTGGTCGTGCCCCGGAGGGCCGAAGCGGCGCGGAGACTTGGACTCCATGGCGATCCCGGTCAGGAAGCCATAGAAGGACAGGTTGAAGTCGAGCCGGGTCTGTTCTCCGTCGCTGATCACGTCTAGCCCGGCGGCCGCCTGGTCCCGCACGGCTGCTCCCACCGCGTCATCGAGAGCCTCGGCCAGATCCTCCTTGCCGAATTCGTCCATGTGCTGCGAGACGAATTCCAGCCATCCTGGAAAGGGATAGCTGCCGATGACACTGGTGCGAAGCGGTCTCGGCTGCATCTCAGTATTTGACGCGAACCCACTTTCCGGAGCGCATGGACTGATAGCCGGCGTCGAGAATCGTATTCACGACCCAGCCGTCCTCGTAGGTCTCGCGCGGCTCTACGCCGTCCCGCACGCACTCGACGAAATGCCGCATCTCGGCCTGATAGCCGTAGGCGAAAGCTTCCTCTGGGAGCGGGCGCGTCCAGCCAAAATCGATGTCGGCCTTTTCCACGACATAGCCTGCCGCGCGCGGCGTAAAGGACGAGATGGGCGTGCCGCGGGTGACGTCGGTGAAGATGGACCCTTCCGAGCCGTGAATTTCATTCCGCAGGTCGAGACCGCCCTTGCACGTCCAGGAAAGCTCGCAGTGCCCGATGCCGCCGCTCGAAAATTTGAGCAGCAGCAGCGCATTGTCCTCGCCCCGGGTCTTCTTGTGGTGGACCAGGCGAGCCCCCCAGGCCATCACTTCCACGATCTTGTCGTCCTTGCCGAAAAAGTAGCGGGCAGCTTCGACGGTGTGGCAGGCGAGGTCGTTCATGGCGCCGCCTCCGGTCTTTTCGACATCCCAGAAGTGCGGGCTGTGCGGCCCGCTGTGCGATTCGCGCGAGCGAACCCAAAGGACCCGGCCCACGCCGCCGTGCTCGATGGTCTGGCGCGCTTTGACCACGCAGGGAGCGAAGACTTCCGTCTCGGCGTACCCGTGCATCGCGCCTGAGCGCCGGGCGGCGTCGAGCATGGCCTTGGCTTCCTTCCGGTTGCGCGCCAGCGGCTTGGTGCAGACCTGATGCTTCCCGGCGCCGGCGAGCTGGAGGGAAACCGGCAGATGCGCTTCGTTCGGCAGTCCGATGATATAGAGGTCGATATCGGACCGGGCGATCAGGCGATCGAGATCCGTGGTTGATTCCGGAATCGACCAGCGCCGCGCAAATTCACCGGCTCGCTTCCGGTTTCGCGAGTAGTTTACGAGAACCCGCTGCCCGGCCACGTTGGCCAGACCCTGCATATAGAATTCAGCTACAAATCCCGAGCCGAGTAGGGCGATGGAAACGTCTTTCATGAGCCTCATCTTCGGGACCAACCTGCCAGGCCGCCGAAAGTATCGGGCCGATTATCGCACGGGTGCGGCGGTATCCGGTGCGGAAAGGTCCAGCCGGAATCGCATACGTTCGCCGCCCGTTTTGTCGCCTTGAACCGGGCTTGCGGAGCAGCGGACAGGCTTGTCCTCCACCGGCGGACGTCAATCGAACAGGCGCCGCAGGCTCTTCCGGTAGGCCTCGTAAAACCGCTCGAGCTGCTCCGCCGCGCTGCTGTCGCCGACAAACTGATGGCTCGGCAGCAGCTCAGGCTTCACCCCGCGGGCTACCAGGCGCTCGGCCACTTCGCAGCGCAGCATATTGATAATCATGGCCCCGGTCACCGTCGATACGGGGCCTGTCCGCCACGACAGACCTTCCACCTCGTGCACGCAATCCCCCGGCGGGCAATGGTTGTCGATCACGATGTCGGAGAAGTCGATCAGCTTTTTTCCGGACGAGTGCGCCGCTTTCGATCCTTCACAATGCCTCCGAGAGACGATGCCGATCACCGGCAGCCCCCGCCGCCGCGCGCCCTCCGCCATCTCCACGATCACGGGCCGGATTCCGCTGGTCGAAATGACGATGAAAGCGTCCTGCGGACCGAAGTGGAAGCCCTTCAGTATCTCCTCGGCATATCCTTCGTATTTTTCCAGGTACAGCGGCGCGCGCAGCCCGTTGGTCCCGATGATATTGGCGTGGTTCGAGAGCGCCAGTTCCACCAGCGCGACGAAACCGGGCAGGCAGCCCTGCCGTGGTGTCATCTCTTCGCAAAGCATCCGGGAATGGCCGTTACCGAACAGAAAGACCAGCCCGCCCCGGGCGATTGACGACGCGCAGACCTCGGCGGCCCGTTCGATCGCGTCCAGCTCCTGATCACGTACCTGGCGCAGAAGATCCAGCGCCTTCTCGTAGTAAGACACGGCGGCGTTCATGGGAGTCCTACCTATAGCAAACCGTAGCCGAACGATCAAAGCAGCCGCCTCAGCAGCCATTTAACAAAAAAATTGCCTTAGATTCTGGTGCTCTGCTTCAAAACTGCTGTATACTGGCGCCATTCGAAGGTACTCTAACGCCAGAGTCAAGGGGATGACTTATGTTTCGTCACGTTTGCGCCATTGTTGTTTCCGCCGTTTCAATCGCGGCTTCGGTATGGGCCCAGGAGTTCCGGGGAAGCCTTAGCGGCCGAATCGTAGACCAACAGCAGGCCTCCGTCCCAAATGTCAAAGTGATGGCCACTCACAATGAGACCGGCGCCAAGTCGCACACTTTCGCCGGAGCGGAGGGATCCTACACGCTCCCCTATCTTCCACCGGGCCCGTACACCGTGTCGGCGGAATTGAAAGGCTTCAAGCGGTACGTGAACCCGAATATCCGGGTGACCACCAATGAACGAGGCCAGCTGGACATCACGCTGGAGATCGGGCTGGTGGAGCAGTCGGTGACGGTGTCCGCGGAAGCTTCGATGCTGGAAACGGCCACCGCCTCGACCGGCCAGGTGATCAACACCCGTCAAGTCGAGAACCTGCCCATGAACGGGCGCACGCCGCTGGTGCTGGCGCAAGCCGCGATGGGCGTCACGCCGAACAGCGATCCCAAGTTCGCTCGTCCGTTCGACAATGCCGGGCCTTCGGACTTTTCGATGGGCGGCGCGCCGAGCCGCAGCAACGAGCTGCTGATCGACGGCTCGCCGGACACCACGCGCGACAGCCGCGTAGCTTACAACCCGCCCGTCGACGCCGTTCAGGAAGTGAAAGTGGAAACCTTCCAGACGGACGCGGCCTATGGCCACACCGGCGGGGGGACCGTCAACGTCGTCCTCAAGAGCGGGACCAACGATCTTCACGGCGCGGCCTACGATTTCAACCAGGTTTCGGCGCTGGCCGCGACCCCGTACTTTACCAATCGCTCCGGCCAGAAAAAGCCCGGCGCCAATTTCAACCAGTACGGGATCAACGCCGGTGGTCCGCTCTGGATTCCCAAGATTTACAACGGCCGGAACCGTCTCTTCTGGTTCTTCGCTTACGAATTGATTCACGATTCGTTCCCCGAGCCGCTGACTTCCACGGTCCCCACTGCCCTGGAGCGTACAGGGGATTTCTCCCAGCTCCTCCGCGTCGGCGCCAACTATCAGATCTATGACCCGCTGACCGGTGTGGCGGAAGGCGCTCGCGTTCGCAGGACTCCCTTCGCCGGCAACCTGATTCCGGCCAACCGGCTCAGCGGAATCGCCAAGAACTATCTGCAGTTCTATCCGCTGCCGAACCAGCCGGGAAAGGCCGACGGCCAGGACAATTATCTGGCGAACTCGATCCGTTCCGATACCTATAACAGCGAGCTGGGCCGGATCGATTACAACGTCAGCGACAACCACAAGCTGTTCTGGAATTATCGCCACAACGATCGCATCGAGAACCGGAACAACCGTTTCAAGAACATCGCCACCGGGAATTTCCTGGGTCGCATCAACTGGGGCACGATGGTGGATGACGTCTACACGCTGTCGCCCAGCATGGTTCTGAATACCCGCCTGAACTGGACGCGGTTTACGGAAAGCAACACGCGGTCGAGCAACGGATACGATTTCACCCAGCTTGGCTTCCCGAAATACCTGGCCGCAGCGTCGGCCCGCTTCGTGCTTCCCACCATCGATCTGGATCAGTTCACCGACGTAGGCGATAGCGGCGGCGATCGCACTCCCTTCGACATCTTTCAAATTTTTATCAATCTCACCAAGATCCGCGGCCGGCATACTCTGAAGTTCGGGACAGACATCCGCGAATACCGTGAGAGTTCGGCCAGTTATGGCAACTCCAGCGGGAATTATCAGTTCCGGGCGGATCTGGTACGCGGCCCGCTGGACAACTCGACGGCCGCCCCGCTGGGCCAGGATCTGGCTACGTTTCTCCTCGGCTACCCCACCGGCGGCAGCTTCGACGTCAACACGTTCCGGACCAACCAGGCCAAATACTACGCCCTGTTCCTGCAGGACGATTACCGTGTCAAATCGAATCTGATCCTGAACATGGGCTTGCGCTTCGAGCGCGACTTGCCGACTTCGGAGCGCTTCAACCGCTCGGTTAACGGCTTCGATTCGACAACGCCCAACCCGATCGCCAAAGAGGCGCTGGCGGCTTACGCGAAAAATCCCGTGCCGGGCCTGCCGGTGAACCAGTTCGCGGTCAATGGCGGCCTTTTGTTCGCAGGCCCGGGGAATCGAAACCTGTATGAGACCAGGTCGGGCTACTTCAGCCCGCGCTTCGGAGTCGCCTGGACCCCGGGCGGCCCCGCCGGAAAAACCGTGTTTCGCACGGGCGTGGGCGCTTTCGTGTTCCCCATCGGGACTACCGGCCTCAATCAGAGCGGATTCAGTCAATCGTCGCCGATTCTGGGGGCATCGGCCACCGGCGGGCTGCGTCCAACTTCGACGCTGGAGAACCCCTATCCGACGGGTATCCAGCAGCCGACGGGCTCGTCCCTGGGCCTGGCCACTTTTCTCGGCCGCAACCTGGCCTTCTTCAATACCAATCCTCGCAACCCTTATTCCCTGCGTTGGAACTTCGACATTCAGCGCCAGTTGACCAGCAGCCTGGTGCTCGAGATCGGGTACACGGGAAACCACTCCGTGCACCTGCCGATCGACCAGCAGATCGATTTCTTGCCCGAGCGCTACCTGAGCACCTCACCCACACGGGACCAGGCGGTGATCGATCGCAACAGCGCCAATGTAGCTAATCCGTTCTTTAATCTTCTGCCGGGCACCAACATCAACGGATCCACGGTGCAGTTCAATCAGCTGGTCCGGGCGTTTCCGCA
>DATJFH010000057.1:0-28086 GCA_035495815.1 Bryobacteraceae bacterium | reverse complement strand
TTCTACGTCGACGTAAAGGCGGTTTTCGGCAAGAAGGTCGAAATGCTGGCCAGGCACAAAAGCCAGCGCGAGTGGCTCAAGAAACATCACGATATCGACGACTACATGGAGATGATGGAGCGCTGGACACGCGAAGTCGGCCGCCGCGCCGGGCTGGAGCTGGCTGAAGGGTTCCGGCGTTACAAAGGCCATCCCTATCCCCAGTCCGCCCTACTCGAAGAGCTTTTGGGCAGCCGGGTGGGGATCGTAACCGCCTGACAGGCAGGGCACGCCGGCCGGAGCATTGGGCCTGAATTCGCTGTCCCGGAGGGAATCGATGAAACTTACCTGCTTATTTGCCGGAATCTGCCTGGCAACGGCTGGTCTGGGAGCGGAACCGGTGATCTGCTCCGCCGTAAATGACGCGATAGCCTCCGCCTTTCCGGATCCTTCCTACTGCATCGAACTGCCGGCCATCGTGGCGCCCGGCTCGATCCTTACCGTAATTGGCCGGGAGCTGGGGCCGGAGGTGGAGGAAACCGCCGGGGGATTCCCGCTTCGCGCCAGCCTCGCAGGAGCAACCGTCCACCTGGCCGTGGACGATCAGGCCGTGGAAGCGTACCTTCTCAGCGTCCAGCGAAGCCGGCTCCGGGTCCTGGTTCCCTCCCGGACTCCGGCCGGTGACGGCACGATCGTGGTGACCCGGAACGGAGTACAGGCGCCGCCGTTTGAGGTCCGTGTGGTTCCCCGGCACTTCGAGATCTACCGCGCCGGACCGTACGGCAGGCCACGCAACGTCGCCGCCGGAGGGACGCCGCAGGTGAACGACTTTCTCACTCCGGCGCGTCCCGGCCAGACGATCGAAGTTTTCGGCACCGGCCTGGGAGCTGTGGAGAACGACGAAGCCGGGGGGCCCGTCGAGGCCGCGGACCTCGAGGCGCTGCTGGGGCTGCGGCCGGCCCGTGTCCTGTCCGCCGGACGCGCCGATTGCTGCGCCGGCCTCGACCGGGTCATGATCGAAGTTCCGGCGGGAATCGAAGGCTGCACGGTCCCGATCGTGATGCGTCCACTGCTGGAGGAGCTTGCGGGAGCATTCCCGAGTGTGGCCGTCGCCTCGGGCGCAACGTGCTCGGATCCGAACGGCATGTCCGAAGCGGCCCGGCGCCGGTTGGGCGCGAACCGCGGCGGAAGAGTCGGATCCGTGCTCCTCGGACAACACGGGTGGACTTCCGACGGCTTCTCGGCGTCCTTCACCAGATTCGGCAATTCCTACGTGATTCCGGCCGGCGCCTGCGGTTATCCGTTCTTTCCCTCATTGTTCAAGCCGGGTGAGAATTACTATCTGGACGCGGGACCGGCTCTCGAGCTCAGCGGATCTTCCGGTCCGCTCTCCGCTCCTCAGGACTTTGACGACCACAACACGGAAATCGGCAGCTTTTACCAGCGCGCTTTCGATTCGAGCACCCTCTTACCCGAAGCCTATTCGATTCAGAACGGAGACGGCGGCAGGGATGTGGGGCCTTTCCGAATCCCGTTTTCTTTCTCCCAGCCGCCTCTCGCGTGGACGAACCTCGGCGAATTGAGCGCCGTGCGGGCGGGCGAGGATCTGACCGTCACCTGGACTGCCGGCGAGGCGGCCGACGCCTACGTCGCCGTTTCCGGCACCTTTCTGGTATTTGGGACCGACCCCAACGGCTACGGGCTGGGCGGATTCACCTGCCTCGAACGGGCCGGCAAAGGTTCCTTTACCGTGCCGGGCTGGATGCTCTGGATCAACCGCGTCAGCGGCGCCGAGAAGCTGGATATTCAGCTCCAGTATCACCGGTTCCAGGAGTTCACCGCGCCCGGTCTCGATTACGGCCAATTCCACTACGCCCCCAGAGCCGAAACGCTGCGGGCGACAATCACGCGCGACTGACCGAGTCGTCTCCACACCCGGCCGGCCCCTCAAATTGAAAATCGTTGCGCGGGATGCAATCCTGCCTGAAAGGCCGTAAATCCGTTGGAAGCAGGAAAGGAGACTTGTGGAAAATGCCGACACTTTGCACGGCGATCGGAAAAGGTCTTATCGTCATCGCGGTCTGCGGATCGGGAGCGATGAAAGCGGACATGCTGACCCTGGCCGAGGCCGTCCAGAACGCGGAAGCCAATAACCGGGCCATTCTCGCCGCCAAACTCGAGCGCTCGAAGGCCCTGAATCAGATTCAAATCGCGCGTACCTACCGGCTGCCCGTATTCTCCGTAACCGCTCTGGGCACGCAGTCCGCAAGCGCCCTCGGACTCACGTTCCCGCAGGGTTCTCTGGGGGTTTATCCAGGCGTGGGACCCATCCCGGGCAAGACGACCACGCTGAGCGACCCCCTGCGTCCGGGAGCGATCCTGCTGGCGAGCGCCTCCCAGCCTCTGTCCCAACAGCGCCGCATCGGGCTCGGAATCGAGCTCGCGCACCTCGGCGTGGAAGCCGCCGGCGAGCAGATCCGATCGAAGCGGCAAGCCGCCGCCAACGAGGTGCGGCGTCTCTACTACGGAATCCTGCAGACCGAGAGCGGACGCAGGAGTTTGAAGGAGGCCATCGCATTCCTGGCCCAGCTCGACCGCGACACGGGGGTGAACGTCGCCCAGCGCGTGGCGCTGCGCGCCGATTCGCTCGACGTGAAAGCGCGGCTGGCCAAGGCCGAGTATGCCCTGCTCGAGCTCGAGGATCCGCTCGAGACGCAGAAACAGCAGCTCAACGTTCTGATGGGCCGCGACCCGGACACGGCTTTCGAGGTGGACCCGCTGGCCGCCGCCGATTTCACCATGCCCGAGTTGAAGGAGGCCTACGCCCGGGCGCTCGAATCCCGCCCCGAAATCCGGCTGGCCCGGCTGCAGGTGCGCAAAGCCGGGCTGGAGCGGCGCATCCGGAACGCGGAGCGGATCCCGGACGTCAGCCTGTCGCTCACCACCCTGGCTACGGCCAATCTCATCAGCGTGCTCCCCAACCGCCTCGCCATCGCCGGCGTGCAGCTCAATTGGGACGTCTATGATTGGGGCCGCAAGCGCCGGCAGGTGGACGAAAAGCGGCTGGCGGAACAGCAGGCCGAACTCGATCTGAAGGAGGCCGTAGCGAAGGTGAAGGTGGATGTCGCGCATCGCTACCGCCGTCTGGCGCAGGCCCGCAAGCAACTGGAAGTGGCGCGGCTCTCGCAATCGGCCGCCGGCGAACTGCTGCGCGTCACCCGGAACCGCTACGACGTCAGGGAAGTCCTGCTGTCGGACGTCCTGAGAGTGCAATCGAGCGTAGCCGAATCCGACAGCGGCTTCACGCGCGCGCTGCTCGATGTGGCGACGGCGCAGGCCGATTTCGAGAAGGCGTTGGGAATCGAACCGTAGTTGCCGAGCCGGGCCGGATCCGGGTGCTACCATGATCCGGGGGACTCATGCTTCGCCGCCACTTCCTTCTGTCCTCGCTCGCCGCCACCGCGGCAACAACAGCCCCGGACACCATCCTCTTCAACGGCGTCATCTACGCGGCGCCCGAAGGCGCCCGCTTCCGCAAAGTGCAGGCGCTGGCCGTCGCCAACGGCCGGATTCTCGCATCCGGCGACAACCGGGAAATCCAGGCGCTGGCAACCGCCTCCACCAAACGCATCGACCTGGCGGGACGCACGGCGCTGCCCGGCTTCATCGACTCCCATTCGCACGTCGCATCGTCCGGCCTGCGCCACCTCCGCGAAGTCGATTGCGACCTTCGCTCCATCGCCCTGATCGCGCAGGCCATCCGCGAGCGCGCCGCGAAAACGGCGAAAGGGGAGTGGGTCATCGGCTTCAAATACGACGACACGAAGACCGCCGAGCAGCGCAAGCTCAACCGCGCGGACCTCGACTCCGCGGCGCCGTCCAATCCCGTGCTGATCATCCACCGGGGCGGGCACACCGGCTTCGCCAACTCCGCCGCGCTGCAACAGATGGATCTCAACGACAAGAGTCCGGACCCCGCAGGAGGCGCCATCGTGCGCGACGCACAAGGACGGTTGACGGGCGAGCTGCTCGAAACCGCCGTCCGGCCCCCGGCTTCCCTGAACAGGCCGGCCACCGCTTCCGAACGCCGCGAGGGAGTCGCCCTGATCACCCGGATGTTCGCCCGCGCCGGAATCACGTCCACGACCGACGCCTTCGGCCAGCCCGAAGATCTCCGCGCCTATCAGGACGCCCATGAAAACCGCGAGCTGTTCTGCCGCGTCTACAGCCACATCGGATTCCGCGCCATCGACCGCATGATTTCGGCCGGAATCCGCACCGGCTTCGGCAACGAATGGTTCCGCGTGGGCGCGATGAAGCTGGTCGCCGACGGCTCCATTTCCGAGCGCACGGCGCGCCTGAGCCGCCCCTACGAAGGCCGCCCCAACGACCACGGCATTGTCGTGATGCCGGAGAACGAGCTCTACGAGCACGCCCGCAAGGCCCATCTGGCGGGATGGCAAATCGGGACGCATGCCAACGGGGACGTCGGCATCGACATCGCGCTGAAAGTCTACGAGCGGCTGCAGCGGGAGCATCCGGCGCGCGATCCCCGCTTTCGCCTGGAGCACTGCACGCTGATCAACGACGATCTGCTGCGCCGCATCCAATCGCTCAATGCAATCCCGACGCCGTTCTGGACGTACGTCTATTATCACGGCGAGAAAATGAAACACTACGGCGCCGGGCGGCTCAACCGGATGTTCGCCATGCGCAGCTTTCTCGACCACGGGATTCGGGTTGCGCCCGGATCGGACTATGTGCCGGGGCCGTTCGAGCCCATGATGGCGCTGCAATCCTGCGTCACCCGGACGGACGTCAAGGGGGTCACCTGGGGCCCCGGCCAGAAGATCACCGTCGCGGAAGCCGTGCGCGCCAGCACCGCCAACGGCGCTTACGCCACTTTCGAGGAAAACCTCAAAGGCGCCCTGGAGCCCGGCAAACTGGCCGATCTCGTAGTTCTGGGGCGCGATCCGTTTACCGCCGACCCCTCCACGCTCGCATCGATTCCCGTCGAGCGGACGATGGCGGGCGGCCGCTGGGTTCACGAATCCTGATCGGATTGAGGCGAGCCTGGCCGGCGTCTCAAGCCGGCGCGCGCCGGCTATTGCGCGTCTGCCGCCCGCATTGGCCGTCGTGATAACATAGCTGTGTCTTGTAAGAACGACAATGGAACCGATGCGCTTCTTCGCATCCGTCTTGCTGCCGGCCCTGTGGGTTTTTACTCTCCCCGCGCAGTCCACGAAAGCCGAGCTGTTCGGGATTGTTCGCGATCCGTCCGGGCTGCCGGTGTCCGGCGTCGGGGTGAAGCTGATCAACAGCGGCACGGACGCCGGACTAGCGATGGAAACGGACGCCCGCGGCGGCTATCACTTCTTCGCCTTGCCGCCGGGGAGCTATAGCATCTCGGTTTCCAAGGATCGCTTCACGACCCTGCGGCGGGACGGCATCGGGATCCGGGTCGGGGATCAGATCACTTTGGACCTGGCGTTCCAGGTGGGCGAGGTCTCCGAGTCCGTGCAGGTAACGGCCGCGGCGCCGCTGTTGCAATCGAGCCGCGGCACAGCCGGTTTCGTACTGGAGCAGAAGCGGGTGGCCGCGCTGCCGCTCGACGGGCGGAACTTCGTGCCCCTGCTGGCGCTGGCGCCTGGCGTCAATCTGCCCCCCGGCAACCTGTTCCCGCGCTTCAACGGCAGCCGCCCGCGCACGAGCGAATACATTTATGACGGAATCAGCGTCCTGCAGCCGGAACCGGGCCAGGTGGCCTTCTATCCGGTCGTGGACGCGATCGAGGAGTTCCGCGTCGATACCAACAGCCCGTCGGCCGAATACGGACGGTCGAACGGCGGCGTCATCATGGTGAATCAGAAATCCGGGTCAAACAATCTGCATGGAACGCTGTTCGAATTCTTCCGCAACGAGGTCTTGAACGCCCGCAATCTCTTCGCGACCACGGGAGCCAAGCCGCGTTTCCGGCGCAACCAGTACGGATTCGTCCTGGGCGGCCCGGTTCAGAAAAACACCACCTTTTTTTTCGTGGACTGGCAGGGGACCCGCCTGGATGCCGGCGTCGTTCGGACCAGCACCATCCCCACCAGCGCGCAAAAGCGGGGCATTTTCACGCAGCCGGTCTTCGATCCGCGGTCCACGCGCCGGACATCCGACGGATACGTTCGGGACCCGTTTCCGGGCAATATCATTCCAACAGCGGCGTTCGATGTGGCCGCCCTCGCGGTTCTGGACCGCTATCCGGCGCCCAATGCGTTTTCGGGAGCGAGCGAGGCTGGCGCGAATAATTACCGCAGGGTCGGATCGGACACGACTGCGCAGGATCAGTTCGACCTGCGTCTGGACCGGTACTTTGGCTCGCGCCAGCTGGTCTTCGCGCGCTACTCCTACTTCCGTGACGACTCCCAACCAGCCACACCGCTTCCGGATGGCAGCGGAGCGATCCCGGCGACTTTCATCGGCAGGACGCTCACGCGTGCGGACAGCGCCGCCGGGGAGCATACCTGGAACCTGACTCCGGCGGCGGTAAACCAGATTCGCTTGGGCTTCACGCGGCGGGGCTTCGGCCGGTCCGCGCTGGCGGTGGGGACTCCGGCCACCCAGGTCTCCCGGATACCCAATATCCCCCTCACTTCATTCCGCGATGTACTGCCGACCTATGACCTGGTGGGTCTGCAGCAGCTCGGGCCACCGGCCAACGGCAACGCTACCTTCACCACCTCGGTGACGCAGCTCATCGACAATTACTCCCGGGTCAAAGGCCGTCACAGCGTGAAGGCGGGAACCGACATCCGGATGGAGCGTCTCGATGCGCTGCAACCTGCGAGCCCCACCGGCAATTTCCAGTTCAGTAATATTTTCACGGCCGGCCTGAGCCCTTCCGGCGCCCCGGCTGCGAATACAGGCGCGAGTTTTGCCTCCTTCCTTCTGGGAGCGGTGACCCGGTTCAGCATCGATGCGCAGTCGGAGATACTCAAGCCCCGGGCCACAGTCGCCGAATTCTTCGTCCAGGACGATTGGCGCGCCGGGCGCCTGGCGCTGAATCTCGGTCTCCGCCATACCCTCAACTTTCCCTCGACCGTAGCGGGCGATCGCGGCGCGGTTTTCAATCTGGGAACGCAGAAGCTGGATTATCTGGGTAGAGATGGCTTCCCGCGCAGCGCTCGCAACCTGGAAAAAAAGAATTTCGGGCCGCGGCTGGGTTTGGCCTACAAGATCGCGGACTCATTCGTTGTCCGCTCGGGCTACTCCCTTGCGTGGATCGAGCAGGCGGGAATCACGACGCCGTTCACCACGCCGCTGTTCCCCTTCATACAGTCCCTTGGCCAACAGACTCTGGACAACATCAGCCCGGCCTTCGTGCTTTCCCAAGGACCCACCGTAGTTCCGCAGCCTCCGGGTCCGGACGCGGGGCTCGGGCAGGGTGTATTCGGCGTGCAGCGGGAGAACGGAAGCGGCTATGCGCAACAGTGGAATCTCAGCTTGCAGAAGACGTTCGGCTCGAACTGGAGTTTCGAAGCGGGATACCTCGGGTCCAAGCTGACGCGCCTCGGCGTGCCTGATATCAACCTCAACCAGCTTACCGTTGATCAGCTGGGGGGCGGGTCGCAGCTCACCCAGCAGGTCCAGAATCCGTATTTCGGCCGGATTCCGGCCAATACGTCGATCGGAACAGCCACTATTCCCCATGCCCAGCTTCTGCGACCCTATCCCCGCTTCACCACAGTCACGCTCTACCGCAACAACATCGGCCACTCCACCTATCATTCCTTCCAGTCGCGGCTCGAGAAGCGATTCTCCCGGGGACTGACGTTCAGCGCCGCCTACACGTTCTCGCGATTGATCGACGATGCGGGCGCGGTGTTCGATTCGGCCGTGCTCACCGGCCCCGTCGCAAACTTCCAGGCGGCTGACAGTTTCAACCGGCGCCTGGAAAAGGACGTCTCCACCGGGAACGTGCCGCACATCTTCGCCGCTGGAGCCGTCTATGAGCTGCCATTCGGACGCGGCCGCGCCCATGCCTTCGCCGGCTGGAAGGACGTGCTTGCGGGCGGATGGCAGATGGCGGGTATCCTCCGGCTCCAATCCGGCAGTCCCATTCCCGTGGCCCAGGCGACCAATCTCAATGCCTTCGCGGGCTTCGGCACTCAGCGTCCCAACCGCGTCGCCGAGCCTGCCTTGTCCTCCGTCGAACGGACGACCGAGCGCTATTTCAATACCGCCGCATTCGTCGAGGCTCCGCAGTTCGCCATCGGGGACAGCTCGCGCAATCCGGTGTCCGGCCCCGGATATCGCGCCGCCGACGTGATGCTCGGCAAGATCTTTGCGGTCACCGAGCGCGTCCGGGTGGAATTCCGCGCGGAGGCGTTCAACGTGACCAACACGCCGCCGCTCGGCAATCCCAACGGCAGTGTCGGCAATGCCGCTTTCGGCTCCATCACGACAGCGCTCGATCCGCGAGTCTTCGAATTTGTGGTGAAGATACACTTCTGAAAAAAAATCCAGCCGCATCGCCCGGCGGACCCAGGACGGCCACCAGCCGCTCGGTGGACAGCAGTGAATCCATCGCCGATTCGATCGTTCGAATATCATAGAGCGCCAGTTGTGAATCGAGTTCCCGCACAACAACTGTAGATAACGACAACTTCATCGCCGCGGCCGCGCGCGCGGCCCACTTGCGCCGCATGCGAAAGACAGTGGACCATAAGGATGCATGCGCGCCCAGACTCCAGCCGCGATCGCCGCCGCGGCCCACATGACGCTGCTGGTGGAACAGTTGCGCTCCCTCGAGGATCGCCTGCGGGAAGGCGGAGGACCGGCGAAGATCGAAAAGCAGCATCACGCCGGGAAGCTAACCGCCCGGGAAAGGCTGTCGCGCTTGCTCGACAAGGACGCCTGGTTTCAGGAAATCGGCCTTCTGATCGCCTATGACCGCTACGACGGGCAGGCGCCGGCGGCCGGCGTGGTCACCGGAATCGGCAAGATCGAGGGCCGGCCGGCAGTGGTGGTCGCCAACGACGCCACGGTCAAGGCCGGCGCATGGTGGCCCGAGACCATCAGCAAGATTCTGCGAGCCCAGGAGATCGCCATGCGGAACCGGGCGCCGATCGTGTACCTGGTCGATTCGGCGGGCGTCAACCTTCCCTATCAGGACGGTATCTTTCCCGGGCAGTACGGAGCGGGGCGAATCTTCTACTACAATTCGCTGATGCGGCGGAAGCTGCGGATTCCCCAGATCGCCGCCGTAATGGGGCCCTGCATCGCCGGCGGAGCCTACCTGCCTGCGCTGAGCGACACGATCATCATGGTCGAAGGGACGAGTTTCATGGGTCTGGGGGGCGCCAACCTGGTCAAGGGCGCGACCGGACAGGTGGTCGATTCCGAATCGCTCGGCGGCGCGCGCATGCACACGGCGGTGAGCGGCGTGGCGCATTACATCGCTCACGACGACGAGGAGTGCCTGGCCCTGATCCGGCGACGGTTTCGCGAGATGCCGGGTCCGGGCGCCTCGTCCGTGGACACCACGGCGCAGCTGCCGGAGGACATCTACGGCGTTCTGCCGGCCGACCACCGGCTGCCGTACGAGATGGAGCAGATACTCGCCATGGTTTTCGATCGCGAGGACTATCTGGAATTCCAGCCGGAGCACGCCCCGGAGATGCTTTGCGCGAATGCGCGCCTGGCCGGGCGGCCGGTTGCCGTGATAGCCAATCGCCGCGGATTCCTCAAGGGGCCGGACCGTCCCCGGATCGGAGGGATCATCTACACCGAGTCCGCGCGGAAGGTGTCGTATTTTGTGGAGACCGCGGACAGGCAGGGGCTGCCGCTGATTTACCTGCAGGATGTCTCGGGGTTCATGGTGGGGCCCGAGGCCGAGGCGTCCGGCATCATCCGGGCTGGAGCGGAAATGGTGGAATCGATGTCCTGCGCCGGCGTTCCTAAAATCGTCGTGACCTTGAATCACGCCAGCGGCGCCGGCTACTACGCGATGGCGGGGCAGGGCTTCGATCCGAGCTTCACGTTCAGTTGGCCCAGCGCGCGGATCGGCGTGATGGAAGGTGATTCCGCCATCCAGGCCATGTACTCCGTGGAACTGGAAAAATACAAAGCCGCCGGTACGCCGCTGCCCGACGAGCTGAAGGCCTCCATCGAGCGCACCCGCGCCGATTACGAGCGCTGGCTGGACGCGCGATATGCCGCCGCGCGGGGCCACGCCGACGCCGTGATCGATCCGAGAGACACGCGGCGCGCGCTGATCCTGGCGCTCGAAATGAGCGGCGGGGGAGCGCAGCGCGGATAATTTTTATGATCCGAATCGCAAATGGACAAGGCTTCTGGGGCGACTGGCTGGAGGCGCCGGTTCGCCTGGTGGAGCAGGGGCCGATCGATTACCTGGTTCTGGACTATCTGGCCGAGGTCACCATGTCGATTCTGCAGAAGCAGAAGGACGGCGATCCGCAGCTCGGGTATGCGCGCGATTTTCCTCCGCTGATCGGCCGTATCGCGAGGCAGATCCGCGAGCGGAACATCAAGGTGATCGCCAACGCCGGCGGCGTCAATCCGCTGGCCTGCGCCCAAGCCGTGCTGAAGGCAGCGCCTGGGATCGAGGTGGCGGTAGTTCTCGGCGACGATATTTATCCGCGGCTTGACGAACTGATCGCCGCCGGACATGAGATGCGCGACATGGATAGCGGCGAGCCGCTCTCGACCATCCGGCCGAGAGTGCTCAGCGCCAACGCCTACATCGGCGCGTTTCCGCTGGCTGAGGCGCTCGAAACCGGCGCGCAGGTGGTGATCGCGGGTCGCTGCACGGATACCGCTCTGGCGCTGGCGCCCATGATTCATACCTTCGGCTGGGGCGACCAGGAGTGGGACAAGCTGGCGGCGGGAACGATTGCCGGACACATCGTAGAATGCGGAGCGCAGTGTACGGGCGGCAACTCGCAGGTCGACTGGCGGAACATCCCGGACATGGCGAATGTGGGCTACCCGATCGTGGAAGCGGAGGCGGACGGATCGTTCACTATCACCAAGCATCGGGGCACGGGCGGCCGCGTTCATTCCGACGTGGTGAAGGAGCAGCTGCTGTACGAGCTCGGAGACCCGCGCAACTACATCACGCCGGACTGCGTGGCCGACTTCACTTCGATCCGGCTGGCGGACAGCGGTCCGGACCGGGTGCGGGTATCCGGCGTTCGAGGCGGGCCGAGGCCGGCCATGCTGAAGCTGTCGATCAGCTATTCGAACGGCTGGAAGGCCGTCGGGACCCTGGTGTACAGCGCTCCGCAGGCGCTCGAAAAAGCGCGCGCCGCCGATTCGATCGTGCGGCAGCGGCTGGCCGGGCTGGGCCTCCGCTTCGAGGAGATCCACACGGAATATCTCGGCGTGAACGCATGCCACGGCGCGCTGGCCATTCCGATGGCGAATCCTCCGGAGACGCAGCTGCGAATCGGAGTGCGCGGGCAGGATCAGCGCGCCGTGGAGCGTTTCACGCGGGAGCTGATTCCTCTGGTGCTCAACGGTCCCCCGGGTGCAACCGGCTTCGGAGAGGGCAAGCCGCCGGTGCGTGAGATCGTCGCCTACTGGCCGGCGCTGATTCCCCGGGAAGAGATCCGGACTTCCGTCGAGCTATTGAAATCCGAAACCACCCGGTAATGCAGGGGTGTCCTTTTGGGATGTTGAAAGTGTTGAAAAGTGTCGAAACTGTGGTGGAGGCGGCGGGAGTTGAACCCGCGTCCGAGAAAGCTCGCAATGGAACGACTACGTGCGTATCCGATTCAAGGTTTTCGAGTCGCGCCTTAGAACCGGCAAGAAGACGCTTCCTTAGTCCGATTAATCTCGGCCTTCAGGCTCCGAACAGAAACCTTCGACCTATCCTGTAAAATGACGCTCACTAGCTGGCGCACAGGCTCACCCGCCGGAGCGGCTACTTAATTAATTAAGCAGCGTATGCAAATTGCGTGTTGGCAATTTTGGTTTTCCGATCGTTTTACGGGAGCTCGGAACCCGGCACGCCTTTCCACCTCGATTCAATCCCGTCGAAACCGTTGCGCCCCCTTTTCATTTAATATCTTAGCATTTTCGGCGACTGTCCGCTTACCGGTTCGAAGTCGAGAATGGCAGATGTGAGTCATGGATGAGACGCTGAAGCGGAGGAGGTGGCCGGCGCCCGAGGTTTTCGGTTTATAAGCGGTTCAAAACGTTAGTATATAATGCACCCAATATGCTACGTTGTATCGCTTTGGTGCTTTTGGCCGTGGCTGCGGCCTTTCCTCAAACTGCTTCCCTCACCGGACGGATCACCGACTCCACGGGAGCGGTGGTTCCCGGCGCGAAAGTTACGGTCCAATCGGTCGCCAGTGGAGTCGAAACCTCGGCCGATGCCAACGACCAGGGTTTTTATAACATCCCGCAACTCCCGCCCGGATTCTATACTGTCGCCGTCACCAAGCCGGGCTTCCAGACGCTGCGCCAGACCAGCCTCGAGCTGGTGGTTCAACAGGTCGCCCGTCTGGATCTGACCCTGCAGGTCGGGCAGATCACCGAAACGGTGGAGGTCCGGGCGCAGAGCATCGTGCTCGACAGCGAGACCGCCACGCTCGGCCAGGTGGTGCAAAGCAAGCAGATTACAGAACTCCCGCTGCTCGGGCGGAACACTTACGCTCTGGCCATGATCGTGCCCGGCGTGCGTCCCTCCGGCGGGGTCAACAACCTGGTGGTGGACCAGATCAGCACGGTATCCTATGCCATCAACGGGCAGCGGGCCGCGTCCAACGAATTCCTGCTGGACGGCGCTCCCAATTCCGCCGCCTCCCAGAACCAGCCGGTAATCAACGCCAACCCGGACATGGTGCAGGAATTCAAAGTGGAGACCAACAGCTTCAGCGCGGAATACGGGCGCGCGGCCGGCGGCGTGTTCAACGTGGTCACGCGCTCGGGATCGAACAATTATCACCTCACCCTGTATGAGTTCCTTCGGAACGACGCTTTGAACGCTAACGATTTCTTCGCCAATGTCTCCGGCCAGAAAGCGCCTCCGTTCAAGTTCAATCAGTTCGGCGGGACCCTGGGCGGACCCGTTTCGATTCCCAAGTTGTACGACGGCCGCAACAAGACCTTCTTCTTCGTCAGCGGAGAATCGGTCCGCTTCGTTCAGGGGATCACGTTCGTCGGCACCGTTCCGCGGGCGCCCGAGCTGGGCGGCGATTTCAGCAATATTCGCAACGCCGCCGGCGCACTCATCACCATCTACGATCCGTTGACCACCGCGGCCAACCCGGCCGGCGCGGGATCCATTCGCGAAGCGTTCCCGGGGAACCGCATCCCCGCCAACCGCATCGACAAAGTGGCTCTCGCCGCCTCCAAATTCTTTCCCACTCCCAACGCGGCCGGCAGCAACCCCTTCACGGGCGTCAACAATTACGCGCGCACCGACGGCAACAGGGTCGACAAGGATGCCATGAGCTACCGCGTCGATCACTACTTCAACGAGAAGAACCGCTTCTTCGCCCGCTACTCCGCCGACGATACACCCTTCATCCGCGCCGCTCCCTACGGCCCGCAGAATCCGGGTTCGCCCGGCACCGGCCCCCAGACTTTTGGCCGCCGCAACTCCGTAGTCGAGGACACGCACTCCTTCAGCCCGACCTTACTCGCCACCTTCCGCTACTCCTACACGCGGCTCTCCAATTTCCGCTCCGCGTTCAGCGAGCCCTTCGACATCGCCACTCTCGGGTTTCCGGCGGACCTGGGACCGCAACTGGTGCCCCGCGCGTTTCCCAATTTCGGGATCACCGGCTACAACGTCACCGGCTCGATCGCCAACATCGTGGTCGGCGGCTCACTCGGAGCCACCGATATCATCCGGCTCGGAAACGACACGCACGCGGCCCAGGTAAGTGTCTCGAAATCCCTGACGCGTCACACTCTGAAAGCTGGGGCGGAGTACCGCGTGATTACGTTTAACAATCTGCAGACGGGAGCCAACACACCGCTCTTCAGCTTCAACGCCGCTTTCACGCAAGGTCCCAATCCGGCGGCGTCGAGCGCCATCGGGGGACACGCCTTCGCGTCCTTCCTCCTGGGAACTGTCTCCGGCGGAAACATCAACCCCGCTCCCGCCATCGCCAATCAGACCAAGTATTACGGCGCTTATCTGCAGGATTCCTACAAAGTCACTTCGCGGCTTACTTTAAATCTCGGCCTGCGCTGGGAAATGGAAACACCCCGCACCGACCGGTTCAATCAGCTGACGAATTTCGATTTCGGCGCCAGGCCGCCGCTCACTGCTCCCGGCCTCGATCTGCACGGCGTGCTGACCTTCGTCGGAGTCAACGGCGTGCCCCGCACGAACACCATTTTCGACAAGAACAACATCGCTCCGCGCTTCGGTTTCGCCTACCAGGTTGCGCCGAAGACCGTTCTCCGCGGCGGCACGGGAATGTTTTATTCGAGCCTCACCGGCATCGGCAGCGGATTCGGGGCGTTCGGCGTCTCCGGATTTTCCGCCCAGACCACCATGGTCACCAGCCTTGACGGACTGCGCCCGTTCAACACTCTGAGCAACCCCTACCCGACGGGCCTGGTCAAGGCGTCCGGCAGCAGCCAGGGTCCGGCGACCCTGCTCGGCCAGGCGATCAACTTCACCGACCGCAGCAATCTCACCCCCTATGCCGTCCAGTGGAATTTCAACGTGCAGCACGAGCTGCCCGGCGCGTTGCTGATCGAGGCGGGCTACATCGGCAGCCACGGCGTGAAGTTCCCCCAGAATCTCCAGCTCAACACCCTGCCGGACTCCGCGCTGGCGTTGAAGGACGGCTTGCGAACCCAGGTACCGAATCCATTCGCGGGCCAGATTACGAACGGGGCCCTCGCTCAGGCTACCTTGTCCAGGGCGCAATTATTGCGTCCCTATCCGCACTTCGACGGCGTCACCAGCTCGAACGCCACCTGGGCCACTTCCATCTACCACGCTCTCGGCATCAAAGCCGAACGCCGGTACGCCAACGGTCTGACTCTGCTCGGCACCTACACCTACTCCAAATCGATTGACTACAACATCGGTACCTTCGCCGGCGAGGCTACGGGCGGCTCCGGCTTCCAGAATTGGAATAATCTGCGCGCCGACCGGTCTGTCTCGGATCTCGATCAGACGCACCGTTTCATTTTCAACGTGGTTTACGAGCTGCCGTTTTACAAGAGCGCCAAGGGAGTCGGAGGGCGGCTGTTTGGCGGATGGCAAGTGTCCGGAATCTACCTGACCTACAGCGGTAACCCGCTCGGACCCGGTTCGGCGACCAACAACACCTTCTCGCAGGGCGGCGGCCAACGGCCGAATTGGAGCGGCGTGAGCGCGAAGTTGGACACCCCGACGGCGCAGCGCTGGTTCGACATAAGCCAGTTCACCACGCCGGAGGCCTACTCCTACGGCAACGCGGCGCGCAGCTACAGCGGTCTTCGCAGCGACCGCGCCGGGCAGGTGGATTTCTCCATGCTCAAGAACACCAGAATCCGCGAGCGCTGGAATCTGCAGTTTCGCGCCGAGTTTTTCAACCTGACCAACACCCCGCGGTTCGCGCCGCCGAATATGAGCCAGGGCAATAATCAATTCGGCGTCGTAAGCGCGATGTCCAATCAGCCTCGCGTGATACAGTTCGCGCTCAAACTTCTCTATTGAAAAGGGCGGCCAGAGGCCGCCGGGAGGATTTATGAGAACTCTATGTACATTGATCCCGCTGCTCGCCGCCGCAGTGCCGGCGGCGGAGATCCCCAAGCTTTGGGACGACAAAGAGCTGGCGGAATGGGCTAACCCGGTCGCCGGACTGAACGTCCGTCCCGGACACTTCTCCGAGAGCGAGTATTACGCCGCGCCGGTAGAGAACCTGCGCACTTACCCCGTGTACGCTCCGGACCGCGAACCGGCCGGCTACTGGGACTCGCTGAAGAAAAAGAAGCCCGAGCCTCTGATCGAGCTGAACAAGACCCGGTCGGCAGCGGAATGGATTGCCGAAGGGCGCCGCGTCTTCGAGGAAATGGACGTGCCGGGCTTCCGTGTCTGGGATCCGAAGGTGATCGCCAAGGCCCGCTCGAGGGAAGAGCTGAAGAAGTCAGGCGCCGTCCTGCTGAAGGACGGCACGGTTTACGGCTTCCGTTGGGCGGTGACGCCGAAGGGGATCGCCCTTTCCGTCCAGGAATGCGCCGGATGCCACCTGCGCATCATGCCCGACGGTTCGACTCTTCCCGGGGCGCCTTTCAATAAGAACGTCGGCTCCCTGCTTCAGCCGCTGCTCGACGCAGCCGAGGCTTATTTCCTCTCAGGCGATTCCCCCGCCATGGTCCAATTCCGCAGCTTCGGCGTTCCCTGGCTGAAGCCGGACATTCACGAGCAGATCAAAACGATGAAGAAATCCCAGCTCGGCGAACTGCTCGATTCCAACCCTCCCGGAACCTTCCCCCGTTTCAACGGCAGCCCTTACTACACCACCAAGGTTCCCGACCTGATCGGCATCGCGAGCCGCAAATATATCGATCACACCGCGACCCATCGGCATCGCGGAATCGGCGACATCATGCGGTACGGCGCCATGGTCAGCAGCTCGGACTCCGGTGATTTCGGCCCCTATCGCGCCTTCACGGAGAAGCAGCGCCGCATTTTTTATCGCTTCCCGGATGAAGTTTTCTACTCCCAGGCCATGTATTTCTATTCGCTCGAGCCGCCGCCGAATCCTCATAGGTCCGACGAACGCGCGGCCAGGGGTAAAGACATCTTCGAACGCGAAAGTTGTGGAACATGCCATCCCGCGCCACTCTATACGAACAACAAGCTGACGCTTGCCACCGGGTTCACTCCGCCGAAAGAACATTACAAGATGCTCGACATCCTGCCTGTTTCGGTGGGAACCGATCCCGGCGCGGCGCTGAAAACGCGCAAAGGAACCGGCTATTACAAGGTCCCGTCACTCAAGGGGCTATGGTACCGGGGACTGTACCTGCACGACGGCTCGGTCGCCAGCCTGGAAGAAATGTTCGATCCGGAGCGCCTGTCCCCGAAACACGTTCCAGGCGGATTCAAAGGCTACAAGGTGACCCACCGCGCCGTTCCCGGCCACGAATTCGGACTCAAGCTGCAACCCGACGAGCGGGCCAGCCTGATAGCATTTCTGAAAACTCTGTAGAGCGAGGGCGTCCGGAATTTCCGTACCGGCGATTCCAGGACCGGAGTCCGGCTATCGTGAGATCACCGGCAGCAGCAGCGCCGACGGGCGGGCCGCGTCGAAGTAGACCGTATTGTTCGCCACTACTCCGGCCGCGTCCTTCACGTACATCGGACCGCCGTCATTCCGGTTCGGCGCGTACTTCGGATAGCTCGAGGACGAGACCAGCACGCGTACATGATGTCCTTTCCGGAACGTCAGCGCCGTATTCGTCAGCCGAATCGTCACCGGGTACACTTCACCCGGCTTGATCAACTCTTCCTTCGATGCGCCGTTGCGAAATCGCATCCGCTGGATCCCTTCGGTTACCAGCATCGAGCGTCCGTCCGGATACACGTCGCTCAGGATCGCGGTGAAATCGGTGTCGGTGCGGTCCGAGGAAACGAACAGGTTCACCTTCACTCTTCCGCTGACCGGCAGGTCTTCCGCCAGCGCCGGCGTCGAGAACGTCAGCACGTCCTGGCGGCTCTCCACTTTCTTTCGCAGATCGTGCGGCCCGGATGGAATGAGCGGGTCGAGCACATGCCCGCCGATCGTCGGGGCCGGATCCGCCGGATCGTAGCGGAAACTGAGCTGCGCGGCTTTAGGCCCCGGAGGTTTCGGAACCAGCTTGTGGTACTCGCGGAAATAATAGGACCGCGGCTCCGATCCCGCGGGCGGCCAGACGGCGGTCGTTCGCCATTCCTCGGCGCCCATCTGGTAATAGGTGATCGGCGGCTCATTCTCCCTGGGCGGATCACCCCGCAGCCAGTGCCCGATGAACGCCTGGGCACGCTTCATTCCAAACCGGGCCGCGTTCGGAAACTCGAGCTGGCCGTTGCGCACCTGGTCGGTACGGTGCAGCCACGGTCCCATCACCAGGCGGCTGCCGGTTCGCGAGGAATCGCGCCCCTGTTTGCGCACCTGATCGAAAGCGGACAGCACACCGTCCGTGTAGATGTCGAACCAGCCGCCGATGAACAGCATCGGGACGCGGATATCCGCGGCGTGAACCAGCGTCTTGCGCGTCGCCGCCCAGGACTCGTCCCGGATCGGCCGCGACGTGAGCATGCCGTACACGTTCCATCCGAGCTTGCCCAGCATGTTGGCGAACTCGTTCCACAGGACTCCGCCGGGAAAGTAGGTGTTGTAGTCGAGCTGCAGCGGCATCACGATCGGAACCGAGCAGACCAAGGCCGGAGGATTCTCCCTTGCGGTCTCATACTGCGCCTGGGCCAGCGCCGACGCGCCCCAGGTAGCCACCTTCCCGTTCGACCACTCCTGTCGGGCGATCCAGGCGATCGTATCGAATCCGTCCTTGCCCAGATACGCATGCTCCGGGCTGTCGACCAGCGCGGGCCTGGAGGCATAGCGCCCCCTCCTGTCGGTCACTACGAAGGCATACCGGTTGTCGGTGAAGAGCGAATCCTTACCATACTGTCCGACGCCGGCCCACCACGGCCGCATCAGGCTTTTGTTGTAAGGCGTCTGGATCAGCACCACCGGATAACGTCCGGAGCTCCTCGGCCGGTACACATCCGCCGCCAGCGATTTGCCGTCGCGCATGGGAATGGTTGTTTCGAATGCATCGAAGCCGGAATCGGAAGGGACAATCCGGTCTTGAGCCGCCAGCGGAGCCAGAAACGTCAGCGCCGCTATCAGGATCCTGTTGCCCATAAACCAACTATCATAGACCCGGTACAATAGTGATTGCTCGCCACAATCACGGAATTTCTGGTAGCGCTCGGGCCCTGGGGCATCCTGCTGGTATCCTTCATTGACTCAGCCGGGATTCCGCTGACGGTAGGTCTGGACTTTCTGGTCATCCTGCTTTCCGCCAATCAGCCGCGCCTGGCGCCCGTTTGGGCCGCGCTGGCGGTGCTCGGATCATCGGCTGGAAACATGGTTCTTTACCACGCCGCCCGGAAAGGCGGCGAGCGCCTGCTGAAACCGGAGATTCCAGGCACCCGCCGGTGGCGTTTCCGTCAATGGTTCCAGCGCTACGGCCTGGTAACGGTGTTCATTCCGGCCCTGATTCCCATTCCCATGCCGATGAAATTCTTCGTGGTGTGTTCGGGAGCGCTCTGTACCAGGCCCCTCTATTTTTTGCTGACGGTGCTGCTGGCGCGCATCCTGCGCTATGGGGTAGAGGCGTACCTGGGCGTTCAGCTGGGTGAGCACTCGATGCAGTATATCCGCGATCACCCCACAGAACTGGCGCTGTTTGCCGTGCTTCTGTTCGCTGCCCTGTACCTGTTGATTCGCGTCTCCGGCCGGCGGCAGAACCCGGACGCCGAGTCGGTCTGAAACACGGGGTCCTGCGCAGGTTGCGCGCGCACTCCCCGGTGGCCGCCAGAATCCTGGATCTTCAGCTCTTCGGAGGATCGCCCAAATAGACGCTCACCGCCTCGAGATCTCCGTTCATGGCCCGAACAGCCTCCACGGAAACCTCCGCATGGTCGGGAAAATCCACCGTCCGGATCTCTTTTGCCCCCTTCAGAAACCGCGTCTTCTTCGTGCGCTTGAAGGTGAGGATCTGGTCGTCGCCGGTATCGATCACGATGTCTTTCTTGCTTATCGAGCGGAGCGATCCATGGATACTGACCTCGGGACTGGCGCCGCCGATATCCTGCCCTGACGACCCGTGCCGGCGCGTACGGCCGGACTGCGCAAGGATTACCGCCGGTAGTATCGCCAGCAGAAGACAGAGAACCTGAAATCGCCGCCGTTTCATCGACTGCCGCCGGCGGAGCCGGCAAAGACCTCCTGGATACAGTATATTCTTCGCATGGGCTTCCCTTGGAGAATCTGGCTGCCGTTGCTTTGCGCTTCGCTGGTGCAGGCGCAGCACACGGACGCCGATCTTTCAGCCGGACAACAGCTGTTTCAGAAATCCTGCGCATCCTGCCACGGAGAGAATGCCAAAGGAGGCCGCGGGTCCGATTTGACCAGCGGGCAATGGCGCTGGGGCGGTTCCACCGCGGCCATCACCCAAAACATCATCGCTGGAATTCCCGGGACCCAGATGCCCGCATTCTCCATGACGGCCGCGGACGCGGAGCTCATCGTCGCGTGGCTGCGGTCGCTCAAGAGCGCCGCTCCGGAGGAGAAGCCCAAAGGGAATCCCGACGCCGGGCGGAAGCTCTTTTTCGGTTCCGCCAAATGCAGCCAGTGTCACATGCTCGGCGGCCGCGGCGGGCGCCTGGGTCCGGACCTGAGCGGCATCCGCAACGAACGGAAGACCGGGGAACTGCAGGATGCGATCGTCGATCCCGACAGGTCCCTTCGAAAAGGTTACGAGACCGCGGAGGTCCGCTTGCCGTCCGGACAACGGCTGCGCGGAGTCAAGAAGAATGAGGACACCTTCTCCATCCAGATCATGGACGAAAAAGAGAAGCTGCACCTGCTGCTGAAGAAGGACCTGAAAGAAATTCGTACGCCGCGCAAGTCTCTCATGCCGGCGACCGATATCACCGGAGCCGAGCTCAACGACGTGATCGCGTTTCTCAAGAATCCGGGCGCGGCTGACTCGCCTTCCGAATGGAAGCCCGCCGCGGACCTGAACGTGACCTATGCCCGCCTCAAGAATGCGCGCGCGGAGCCGCGCAACTGGCTTACCTATTGGGGCGATTACCAGGGGACGCACTACAGCCGGCTGGACGCCATCACGCCGGCCAATGCCGGCCTGCTGCGCGCGCAGTGGTCCTACCAGTTCGGCGCGGGCAACAATGAGACCGTTCCCATCGTGGTGGACGGCCTGATGTTCGTGACCGGTCCTCTCAACAACGCCGCCGCGCTCGACGCCCGGACCGGACGCGCTATCTGGCGCTACACGCGCCGCCTGCCGCGCGTCGCCAGTCATTGCACCGTGATGACCAATCGCGGCTTCGCCATCCTCGGCGACCGCCTTTTCATGGCCACACTCGACACGCACCTGGTCGCGCTCGACGCCAAGACGGGCTCGGTCATCTGGGACGTTCCCGTGGACGATTATCAGAAAGGCTTCTCCATCACGCACGCGCCGCTGGCCATCGATGGCAGGATCATCGTCGGCGTGACCGCCGGCGAGTGCGGGCTGCAAGGCTTCGTGGATGCCTACGACGCGGCCACCGGCAAAAAGCTCTGGCGAACGTGGTCGGTTGCCCAGAAGGGTGACCCGGCCCGCGCCACCTGGTCAGGCAATTCCGCCGATTTCGGCGGCGCGCCGACCTGGATGACCGGAACCTATGACCCGGCCACCGAGACGATCTTCTGGCCCACCGGCAACCCCGGCCCCGATTACGACGGCACCGTGCGCGAGGGCGCCAATCTGTATTCCTGCAGCGTCCTGGCGCTCGATCCGAAGACCGGAAAGATGAAATGGTATTTCCAGTTCACACCGCACGACACGCACGACTGGGACGCGACAGAAACGCCGGTGCTGGTGGACGCCATGTTCCGCGGAAAAATGCGCAAGCTGCTCATCCAGGCGAATCGCAACGCGTTTTACTACGTGCTGGACCGCGAGACCGGCCAGTTCCTGCACGGGAAGGCTTTCTCACGGCAGACCTGGGCGAGCGGCCTCGACGATGCCGGCCACCCCATCGTCAAGCCCGGATCCGATCCCACTCCCGACGGAACCTACACCTGCCCGGACGCCAACGGCGCGACCAACTGGGCTGCGCCATCCTACGATCCGAAGAACAACCTGTTCGTCATCGCCGTGCGGGAGGCCTGCGCGGTCTACACCAGCCACACCCGCGAACCCCGCCCGGGAGCCGGATACACGGGAACGGGGCAACAGGAAGACGACGTCATCGGCGCGCCCGGCGCGATTCGCGCGCTCGACCCGGCCACCGGCAATACCCGCTGGAACTTTCCCATTCAGGAGGGATCGCCGTCCGCCGGCGTCCTGGGGACCGCCGGCGGCGTGCTGTTCGCGTCGTCCAAGGACGGCCACCTCATCGCCCTCAACGCGGCCACCGGGAAGTTGCTCTGGCGTTACCAGACCGGCGGGGACATCCGGAACTCTCCGATGGCGTACAGCGTCGACGGAAAGATGTACGTCGCCATCGCCTCGAGCACGACTTTGTTCACCTTCGGACTGCCGTGAAGAAGACGAACGCCGTACGGATATTGGAGAGTCAGGGCGTCGCTTACGAGACACGGGAATATAAAGTAGACGCCGAGGACCTCAGCGCTCCCAAGGTAGCCGAGGCTATCGGCCTCCCGGCGGAGCAGGTGTTCAAGACACTGGTGGCGCGCGGAGATAAGACAGGCGTGCTGCTGGCGTGCCTGCCCGGATCGGCCGAACTCAGCCTGAAAGCGCTCGCCCGGGCCAGCGGCAACAAGACCGTGGAACTGGCGGCGGTGAAGGAAATCCAGAACCTGACGGGGTACATTCGCGGCGGCGTTTCGCCCGTCGGCGCGAAGAAGCCGTATCCCGTCTATCTCGACGATTCGGCCGGGAACTGGCCGGTGATCGCCGTCAGCGCGGGCGTCCGAGGTTGTCAAATGCTTGTCGCGCCGGGCGATCTAAGCCGGGTGGCCGGCGCAACGCTCGCAGGCATCGTCATGAAATAGCAGTGGCGCCCCGATTGCAGCCGTACCGGCATGATCCGGAAACTGAAATCCGGAAAGTACCGGCTCTATTCGAGGAAGATCGATCCCAAAACAGGCAAGCGGCGGAATCTGGGCACGTTCGATACGCGAGACAAAGCGGAAAAGCACGAGCGCGAGATTCAATACTTCAAACGCGCCGGCTAGGATTTGTTTCCACTCACCAGGACGGCGATGCCGCCGACAAAAACGAGCCCGCCGATGATGGGCGCGTACGGTACGTGGTGGGTAGTTTCCTTGGAGGCCTGAATAGGGCCTAGATCGATCACTTTCTCCCGTGTTTTGAAGCCGGTCGCTCCCCACACCATCACGACCAGGCCCACGACAATCAGAATCAATCCGGCGGTTTTGTTCATGCAACCCTCCTGTGCTAAACGTTGCATGTTGACTACCAATCCGCCACACTCCCGTACAGCGCTGCTCTGCCCGGTCCGCGGTTGTCACCTGGCGCTGGAGCGGGAATCGCAGCGCGTATTCTGTCCGCGGGGACATTCCTTCGATGTCGCGCGCAGCGGCTACGTCAACCTGCTTCAGCCGCAGGACCGCCGGTCCAGCCAGCCCGGCGATACAGCGGGCGCGATTGCGGGCCGGCGGCGATTGCACGATGCCGGCGTAACCCGGCCGCTGCTCCAAGCCATCGAAGGGATCCTCTCCCCGTGCGCTGAAGACGTCGTTCTCGATGCCGGCTGCGGCGAGGGATTCTACCTCGGGAGCCTGGCTGCGCACTCCGGTTTCGACGCACATGGCGTCGATATCTCCGTTCCGGCGATTGACGCCGCCGCCCGCCGCTATCCAGACTGCGAATGGATCGTCGCCAACGCGGATCGCTTCGTGCCTTATGCGGACGGCTCATTCTCGATCGTCCTCTCGATTACGGCGCGAATGAATGCGGGCGAGTTCCGCCGTGTGCTGCGCGGCGGCGGCCGCCTGCTCGTCGCTCTGCCGGCGCCGGAGGATCTCATCGAACTGCGCGGCGCGGGCCGAGATCGCGTGCCCCGGACGGTCGAAGCGTTCGCCCCGCATTTCAAACTCGACGGCCAAATTCGCGCCGCAATCACCGCCGATCTGGACGCCCACGCCGTGCAGGACGTCCTGCACTCGATCTATCGTCCGATGCGGGCGGAGGCGGCCGAAGCCGGGCGGGTGACTTTCAGTCTCGATCTCCTGCTGTTCCGGCCCGCATAAGCAGGCTATCGGCGGTCCATTACCTCCGTCGTGGTGAGCGTTTGCGGACCGATGACTTCGAACAGATTCAAAAGATCCGTTCTCCAGCCCCCGCGCAGAAACAATTCCACCAGGCCTGGATCGAACATCCTCCCGCTCTGGCTTCGGATCTCGGTGAGCGCATCTTCGAGCGGCCAGGCAGGCTTGTAGATTCGCTCATGCGTCAGGACATCGAACACGTCGGCAATGGTGACGATTCGGGCCGGCAGCGGTATCGAGTCGCCGGACAGGCCATAGTAGCCCGATCCGTCCCATTTTTCGTGATGATACAGGGCCACCTGCTCGGCCATTTGGAGTATGGCAAACCGGCTGCCGGTGAGGATGCCGGCCCCGATGGAAGTGTGTGTCCTGATCTGTTCGAATTCCTCTGACGTGAGCTTTCCCGGTTTGAGCAGGATGTGGTCCGGGATGCCGATTTTGCCGATGTCGTGTAGCGCCGCGGCGCGGCGGATCAGCATGCATTCCAGGTCGGTGCGTCCGGCCGCCCGGGCCAGCGCGGCGGACATTTCACTGACTCGCTGGGTATGCCGGCCGGTGTCGTCATCCCTGGATTCGGAGGCCCGCGCCAGGCGCTCCAGCATTTCCTGCTGAGCTTGCTCAATCTCGCGCGTACGCTCCTGAACTCTTTCCTCCAGCCTCTGATTCTGCGATTGGAGTTCCAGGTACAGGAACCGGGTCTCCAGCAGATTGTGGATCCGCAGCAGCACCTCTGTCGTGTCGAAAGGCTTGGTCAGGAAATCCTTGGCGCCTCGGGCCAACGCGTTCTGCTTGGCTGCTGGAAGAGCGTCGGCCGTCAACACCAGGATGGGCACCCAATTGTCTCCGCAAATCAGCGGATCGAGTTGCCGCATGACGCCGATGCCGTCGATGTACGGCATATGGAGATCGAGGAGGATCAGGTCCGGGTTGACCTCGGCATAGATGTCGAGCACTTTCCTCGGGTCGGTGAGCGTCGTCACATGGAGGTATCCGGCGGGCTTCAGAATTCGCTCCAGCAGCCGGACGTTGGCTTCCTGATCGTCGATGATGAGAATCCGGGCATTTTTGAAGTGCGCTTCAGGCATTGGCTGTTTCATTTTTCAGGCTCTCCCGCAGGACTTCCGTCAATTGGCGCAAGTCGAGCGGCTTGGTTATGTAGTGTCGTGCCCCGGCCGCAAGCAGTCTCTCGATCTGGCCGCCGGTGGCATCCGCGGTCAGCATCACCACGGGGATGTCGCGTGTCTTCCGATCCGCCTGGAGCCGGCGCAGCAATTCGTCGCCGTGGAAATCAGGCAGATGCAGATCGAGCAGAACCAGGTCCGGCAGCAGGGTTCGGGCCAGTTCCAGGCCTTTCTGGGCCGTGGTCGCCCAGGACAGCCGGATGCCGGGAAACCGGATCAGAAATCGTTTGATCAACTCCAGGTTCGGCAGGTTATCTTCAACGTAGAGGACCGAACCCGAGATATCGGCTTCAAGCGGGTTCTCCGGGGAATCGGGAGCGGCATCGCAGACCATGGAAGGCGCCTCGGCGCCGGGCAGATCGATCCAGAAAGTCGAGCCTTCTCCGACCGCGCTCTCCACGCCGATCCGCCCGTGCATGGCCTCGACGAATATCTTCGAACAGGCCAGCCCGAGGCCGGTGCCTTCGATGCCGGCTTCGCTGGCCCCAAGCCGCTCGAATGGCGTAAACAGCCGCGCCAAACCTTGCTTTGGAATGCCCGGACCGGTGTCTTTGACGGCTACCCGGGTCATCCGCTCCGGACCGGGTTCCAGGGAAACCGCCACCGATCCGCCCGTGCGATTGTATTTGATGGCATTCGAAAGCAGGTTGATCAAGGCTTGACGAAGCCGCTGCCGGTCCGCCTGGACAAAACAGCCCTGGTAATGTCCAAGGTCGGCGCTGACCGCAATACCGTGGCTGCTGGCCAGCACCTGAACAAGCTCGAGAGACTCGGAAGTGACATCGGATATATCGACCGGCTCGTTCGAGAGCGTCCGGCGGCCCGTCTCGATGCCCGCAATATCCAGCACTTCATTGATCAGCGCGAGCAGATGGCGGCCGGCTTTTATGATTCTTTCGACGCTGTCGCGGTCTTCGGAGTCCAGTTCGCTCATTTCGAGAAGCTGCCCGAATCCCAGGATGGCGTTCAGAGGCGTCCGCAGCTCGTGGCTCGTGCGCGAGAGCAGGTCGCTTTTGGCGCGATTGGCGCCTTCCGCCTGGAGCTTCGCTTCCTGGAGCGCCTGTTCGGCGCGCTTGCGGGCGGTAATGTCCTGCGCAAGCCAGACCTCGCCCTCCACCGCGCCGCTATCGCCATGCATGGCGGAGGCGGAGAACAGAACGGGAATCTCGCTGCCGTCCTTCAGGCGGTACATCCGCTCGGCCCCGTCCACGGGCGCCGGGGAGCCAAGAACGAGAACCGCCGGGCGTCCGAGCAACTCCTCCTCCGAGTAGCCGAGCAAGCTCAGCGCGGCCTGGTTGACCGTGCGGATTTTCCCGCCCGCGTCCGTGACGATAAGCGATTCTCCCATCGACCGGATGATGTTATTCACGTAGTCCTTGGAAACCGTGGTGGTCCCCAGCTCTTCCAGCATTCCATTGAATGCCTCGGCTAAGCGGCCTACCTCATCCGGCCGCGCGACCGGCGCTCTCCGGGCCAGGTCTCCTTGTCCGACCTGCCTCGTGAAAGCGATGAGGATCTGCAGCGGGTCGAGCAGCCGCCGCAACTGCGCGTACTGGACCGCTAGAATCAGGAGGAGCGCAAGGGCGGCGATGGGGGTCACCACCCGCAGACTCCAGCTCCACAGGTCGTCCTCCTGCCTGGTCGAGAATCCGATCCGGACCGTACCCAGGCGGGACGGCTTCCGGCTCTTGTTTTCCCATTCGATGAGCGAGGCTCCCGTCTGGGCGAAAACCGGCTGGACGATGTCGAGAAAGCGGACGCCGCCGCGATGATAATGGGCCGGACCGGTATCCGGCTCGGCGGGAGAGGTGACGGGGATCCGCGCGGCGGGAAATTCCGGCCGGCTCAGGCGGACCGATTCTCCGGCCGGACCGGTGATAGCGACGAACAGAACATCCTCTACGGCAAGGGCGTTGCGCGCAATGCGTCCAAGCTCGGTCCGGTCACCGACCAGCATGGCGAAATCGCTCTGCGTGGCGACAAATCCCGCCAGAACGCCGGCGCGCACCTCCATCTGGCGCCGCATGGCCGACAGTTGCATATATAGAAAGACCCCGGTGAGCAGCACACCGCCGATCGCCACCAGCAGAAAGTTCGAGAGGAGGGCCTGCGCCAGAAGACTACGGTTGATTTTTTCTTTCCATCGCATTTCAGTTCACCGATAGACCGTCAACCCAGGCCTCTGTTTACAATCAAGACCCAACAGCCTTAGAACACGTTGATTCACGGCCACCAGGAGTTTCCGCGGGTTCTCGTCCGGCAGCGGGCTCCTGACCGCCATGTATCTTTGGGCCAGCTCGGCCGTCTGCGCGCCGATGTCCCGAAAATCCGGATAGACCCCGGCGGCTGCCCCGGCGCGCACGAAGCTGGCCGAGAAGCCAACCACCGGAAGGCGGTTCTCGAGGGAGGCCAGGATGAGGGGTTTGAGCGTAGTGCTGTTGTAAAGAGCGCTGTCGGGAAACAGAATCACGAAATCCGCCTTTCCTCTGAGCGAGAGGAATGCTTTGACGAGATCTTCGGGCCGGGCGCATTCCGCTGTGTGGAACTTCAGGTCCGGCTGATTGTTTCGCAGTGCAATCGAGGGGTCCGCGCCACGACGCGACGGATTGTGAAGGATTCCAAACCGGCTCCTTTCGGGAAACAGCCCTCGCAACTCATTCACGATAGCCGCGAGCTGGATGTCCAGATAAACCGCGGCGCCGCGCCGCGCCGCCGGCGAAACCGCGGGCCGGTCGGCCTTGAGGATCATCGTCGGCATGAGGACCGCGGCCCTGCTCGAAGCCGCCGCGCTCAGCGCTTCGGCCCCTACCGTGATCACCAGGCGGTCGGAGCCCGCATGGATAGCCTCCGCCAGCAGAGCTTCGCTCGAGGACTTCAGGTCCACCACCAGGAGATTGGGAAACTGGCGGCTCAGTCCCTCCCTC
>DATJFH010000056.1:0-88443 GCA_035495815.1 Bryobacteraceae bacterium | reverse complement strand
CTGGCGGCCGGAGGGCAGGGGCGGACACTGGCCGGGCTGGCCGGCCTGGGCGACCTTCTGCTGACCTGTACCGGCTCGCTGAGCCGCAACCGCACGGTGGGGCTGGGGCTGGCGGCCGGGCGGAAGCTGGAAGAGATTGTCGGGGCCACCCAAATGATCGCCGAAGGCATAGAAACGACGAGAGCTACAGTAGATCTGGCGCGCCGCTACGGGATCGAGATGCCGATCGCGGAACAGATGTACGCCATGCTGTTCGAGGCTCGCCACCCGAACGAGGCCATCCGGGTCCTGATGGAAAGAAGCCTGAAAGGAGAGTAGGGCGCGGGCGGGTTCGACCGCCTGTTTTTTGTTGCGCAACCTTCCGTGGACGAACGGGTTAAGACAGATATGGTAGCGGTCGCCGCCCTGGAGTATGACGCGGAGCTGATGCTCCGGGTCAAAGAGGGCGACGGGGCCAGCTTCGCGTTGTTGCTGGAAAAATACCGGTTGCCGGTGATCCATTTTCTGTTTCGGATGGTGCAGGATCACGGGATTTCCGAGGAGCTTGGCCAGGAGGTTTTTCTTCGCGTTTACCGCTCGCGGGCGACCTATGAGCCGACCGCAAAGTTTACTACCTGGCTGTTCCGGATCGCCACCCATCTGGCGCTGAACTGGCTTCGGGATGGCAAAAACGAGAAGGGCCAGGAACGGCTGGACGATGATACCGGTTCGTCGGCGCCGCGGGACGTGGCCGACCGGCGGCCGACGGTGGAGCACTCGCTGCTTCGTCAGGCGAGGCTCGATGAAGTGCGTCGCGCAGTGGCCGCGCTGCCCGAAAAGCAGAGGGCGGCTGTCCTCATGCACAAGTATGAAGAGATGGAGTACTCGCAAATTGCGGTGGTTTTGAATTGTTCGGAGTCGGCAGTGAAGTCGCTGCTGTTTCGCGCGTACGAATCGTTGCGGGCCCGATTGGCCCACATGGCGTAAGAGGTAATTATGAATTGCCCGATCGAGACTCAGGAAAACGCTGAGTTTCTTCTCAGCTACAGCGCCCGCAGGCTGAATCCGGAAAGCACCCGGATCCTCGAGGCGCACATGGAAATCTGTCCCGCCTGCCGGGAGTTCCGGGACGGCCAGCGCGCTTTGTGGGAAGCGCTCGATCAATGGGAAGCCCGTCCGGTCTCGCCGGATTTCGACCGCCGTCTGTACCGCAGGATTGAAGAGCAGGAACAAATGGGCTGGCGGGCCCGGGTCTTCGGCCCCCTGCGCCCGATGTTCCTGCGCCCTGCCCTGCCGTTGGCTGCCATGGCGTGCCTGGTGCTGGTGGCCGGTTTCATCATCGACGAGCCGGGCAAACTCCTGTCGCCCGCCCGTGAAACGCAGCCCGTGGTTCGCGAGCTGGAGCAGGTCGAACGGACTTTGGACGATATGGACATGCTGCGCCAGTTCAACCTGGCCCCGGCGGCGGTGGACGCCGAGCGTTCCCGGTCGTAGCGCATCACGATTCTTCAGCGAATTTTTATGTTCCGGTCAGTCTGGTGGAGTGCTGTTCTGGCGGTGGCGCTGGCGGCGGGCGTAGCCGCTCAACGGCCCAAGGACCGTCCCAATCCTGGCCCTAGAGCGCCTAAAAATCCGCCTTCCGCGAAGGCCGGTCCCCGCGCCGGCAAAAAAGGTCCGACCCCGCTCGACCGCTTCAACCGCATGACACCGGAGGACAGGCAGAGGGCTCTGGACAAGCTTCCTCCCGAGCGCCGCAAGCGGTTCGAGCAGCAGCTCGAACAGTACAACAAGCTGACTCCCGAGCAGCGCCGCCAATTGCGCTCCCGCTACCAGGCCTTCAACCAGTTCCCGCCCGACAAGCAGAACAAAGCCCGTCGCGTGTTCCGCCAGTTCGGCGACCTCCCGCAGGAGCGCCAGGGAGTCGTACGCAAGGAGTTCGAGTCTTTGCGCGGCATGCCCGAAAGCGAACGCCGCGCCCGCATGAACAGCGACGAGTTCCGCAACAAGTACGACAGCCAGGAGCAGAAGATCCTGAACGATATGTCCGGGCTCCTCGGCCCGCCGCAGTAACGATCCGGTCCGCAGCGCTTGAAAAGTGGGCGGTCCGCAGGTGCTGTGTACGCTCGGCGCGAAGTTCCCCACATGCACGATGCGGGTATATACTCTCAGTTTCAAGACCATGAACCAGATCACAAGCCGTAGAGATTTTCTAAAAAGCGCGGGGCTGGGGATGGCGGCTTTGGGTATGCCCGAAGCACGGGCCGCCGGTGGGGCCACGCCCAATTTCGTCATCCTTTTTCTGGACGATTCCGGGTGGTCGGACTTCCATCCGTTCGGCAACCCGGCCTATGCGACTCCCAATGTCGAGCGGCTGGCGGGTCAGGGCTGCCGGTTTAACAATTTCTACGTGCCGCAGGCGATCTGTTCCGCGTCGCGCTCGGCGCTGCTCAGCGGATGTTATCCGGGCCGCACGAAAGTCTTCGGCGCGCACGGACCGCGGGCGAGGGGGCTCGACCCGGGTTTCGCCACCATGGGCCAGACATTGAAGGCCAAGGGCTACAAGACCGCGGTGTTCGGAAAGTGGCACATCGGCGACCAGCCGGAGACGCGCCCGCCGGCCAGGGGATTCGATGAATCGTGCGGGCTGATGTATTCGAACGACATGTGGGAGTTCCATCCGGAGAACCCCCAAAACTACAGCAAGTACCCGCTCCAGTTCTGGGAAAACGGGAAGATCAAGATCGAGCGCGTGACCAAAGAGCACCAGCCCATGCTGACCACCTGGTACACCGAGCACGCGGTCGATTTCATCCAGCGCAACAAGAGCAATCCGTTCCTGCTGTACGTGCCCCACTCCATGCCGCACGTTCCGCTTTTCCGCAGCGAGAAGTTCAAGGGAAAGTCTCCGACGGGGGTTCACGGGGACGTGATGATGGAAATCGACTGGTCGGTGGGCGAGATCATGAAGGCGCTGAAAACGGCCGGCCTGGAAGAGAACACGCTGGTGATCATGACGTCCGACAACGGCCCCTGGATCTCATACGGGAACCATGCGGGCAAGACTCCCTTCCGCGAAGCCAAGGCCACCGGGTTCGACGGTGGAACCCGCAGCGCCTGCATCATGCGGTATCCGGGAAAGATCAAAGCGGGCTCGGTGTCCACCAAGGCGCTGTGCACGATCGACATTCATCCCACGCTGGCCCACCTGGCTGGAGCCAGCCTGCCCAGCAACCCGATCGACGGCAAGAATGTGTGGGACCTGATCATCGGCAAGCCCGGGGCGGTGAATCCGCACGAGTATTACGCTTTCTCCACCGGTCCCGTGTTCGAGGGCGTGATCAGCGGAGACGGACACTGGAAGCTCCACCTGCCCCACGAGTACCGCACGTTGATCGAGGCCGGTAACGACGGGAAAGCCGGGAAGTACCGCCAGGCCGCGATTCCGCTTTCCCTCTTCGATATGGAGAAGGATGCGCTCGAAACCACGAACGTGATCGACAAGTATCCGGATATTGCAGCCAAGCTGAAAGGGTACGCCGAGCAGCACAAGAAAGAGTTCTACAGTTAAGCGGCCGGCCCGGTCGTACAGATTGACCGGCCGTTCTGGTGGGGCCGGAGGCGCGTCTTCCGGCAGACGGCGTGATGCTGTGCGCTACTTCTTCATGAGCCAGACCTCGGAAACCTGGTTGCCGCGGCCATTTCCGCCGAGGCCCGGCTCGCGGCACCAGGTCAGGGTCAGCTTTCCCGATTGGGTTTCCTGCCGGGGAATATCGAATTCCACCGGACGATACGGATTCGGTTTCTCGATATAGGAATGAATCTCCGTCCGGTCGTTGGCCAGCATCCGGATCCTGCTTCTGGGGCTGTCGCCCGCATACACGACCCGCACCTTGTACGCCGCGGCCGGATCCAGCTCCGTGTACCGCATCCTTAACGGCGACTCGCTGAGCGCCTCGGCGTGGGTCCAGAACGACGTCCGGTACGGACCACCGCGGGCGCTGAAACCTACGAGCGACGACTCCAGAAACGCCGGGTCCTTCCCGGCGCCCAGTCCGCGGTCGAGGTGCGGCTGGGCGGTGAGGTTGCCCAGATCGTCGTAGAAGCCTCCAGGTCCGGGGTCGGTCCAATCGGTGATCTCGCGCAGCGCCGCAAGGCGCGCCGGCTCGGAGTCGAGTTTCCGGATCTCTTCGAATCGCTGTTTGAGCCACAGCCTGCTGTTCAGGGGAAAATCGATGGTATCGAGAGTGGCTCCGCGGTCGGTGGAGATGGCTTTGTAGCGGGCGACGCTCAACTGCATGCGGATACTCTGGAACAAGGCTTCGGCCAGCTCGAAAACCCGGGCGCGCCAGTCCTGGGCTACGTGATCACTCGCGGGGCGGTCGAGAATCGCCTCGGCTTCCGCCATGGCCACCACGGCTCCGGGCAGAGGGGCTGCGCGGAGTTTATCCATTGCGCTCTCCTCGGCGGCATTTTCGTAGAGCAGGCGGCGTCGGGTGTAGGCGTCGTAATAGGCGCGGTAGAGGGCCTGCTGGAAGCGCCAGTTGGCGGTAGTGGCCGGCGCGGCCGCGCGCTCCATGGACTGGAACTGCTGCAGGGTGGAATACACCTGCTGATTGGTTAACAGGGGACCGCGCCAGTTGCGCTCGAGCGCCAGCAGGCCTTGCGCGAAATCGTCCGTGTAGCGGTCGCCGATGAAATAGCGGCTGAACTCGCGCAGCACCTGGGTTACATCGGCGTCGGGATTCCAGCCGAGCGCGCTCCAGATGACCTTGTTGACGTCGTCATTGCAGCCTTCCGAGTAGGTGATGAAGCCGTTGGTGTAGGGCTGCAGCAGCCGGAAGATGCGGGCCTGGTCGAGGGGGCGCGGGTTGATGATCTCGCGGCCCTCGGTGACCGCGTAGGCCACGTCCCAGTCGGGCACGGGATACTGGCACTGGCGGCTGTGAGTGATATCGGGATAATGCCGGATGGGATACTTCCTTGGTATCGCGGCGCGCAGGGCGGGCAGGCTGGCGGAAACCTGCGGGCCGAACACCACGCCGGTCAGCCAGGCCGGCTGCTGCTTGTTCAGAATGTCGTAAAACTCCGCCAGCCAGGCGCCGGAGAAGCTCTGCGGAGAGACCCACATCTGCGCCTTGGGATGATACTTGCGAAGCACGCGCGTCTGCTTTTCTAGCAGCGCCAGCAGGTATTTGGGCTGGGTGTGTCCGGGATCGCCTCCGGGAACGAAGATGGCGTCGATCCGGGGCAGCCGCTTGTACACCTGCTCCCATTCGTCAAGCGCGAACTCCACGGTTTTCGGATCGGAGTAATCCTTGTCCATGGCCGGATACCAGATCCAGACGTCGAGCCCATACTGATCGAGGATGCGGGACATCTCGATCATCATGTCCATCTGGGGCAGGGGAAAGTGCGGGCTGGTGGCGGCGTCGTCGGTGCGCGGCGGCAGCAGCTCGATGGCGTTGGTCCCGAAGACGGCCAGGTCGCGAATATACTGATCCCACACCGGCGCAGGCCAGCCGTCGTAGGAATTGGTTTTGGGACGGTAGCCGAGCTGGTGGCCGCGGAGCGGATACTTGGGCGCGTCCGCGGCGCTGAAGCCGTCGGGCAGGCTGATGCGGCCGGGAGTCATGCGCATCTGGCGCAGCAGGCGGCCGACTCCGAACAGCAGTCCGCGCTCATCGGCGCCGGTGACGGTTACGCCCGAGGGCTGCGTCCTGATTTCATAGCTCTCCGCGGCGCCCTTCCCCGAGCGTTTCAACTCGACGTAGGGGGCGTGCGGGCCGGCGGGCGGCGGGGCCGGCTTCCAGCGGATCTGAGCGCGCTTCTCGACCTCTTCCACCAGCACCTGGGCGGCCTTCCGGTCGCGCGGGGAAGCGCCGGCGTCCAGGACGAGGGTGGCTTTGCTCAAGTCCAGATCGGCGGCGCGGCACAGAACGGCGGAGACAAAAATCAACGTGCGAGTCCGAAGCATTCACAAATTGTATACACTGTGGTGTCACGGAGGCTAATGCGGCACGCATTCCTGATCGTCACGTTGTGCGGACTTGCGGTAGCGGAGGAGCGTCCTTTCCACCATGCGGAGCTGATCTTTCCGCTGGAAGCGCCGCACAACCATGCCTCGACCATCGTCGAGTTGCCTTCCGGGGACCTGCTCGTCTGCTGGTACAACGGCGCAGGCGAGCGGCAGGCGGACAACGTCAAAGTGGAGGGCGCGCGGCGGCCGCGGGGGGCGAAGGGATGGAGTCCGCGGTTCACGCTGGCGGATACGCCGGGCTTTCCGGATGCCAACCCCACCATGTTCGTCGATTCGCGCCGGCGGCTGTGGCTGCTGTGGCCCGTGATTCTGGCCAACGAATGGCACACGGCCCTGATGAAGTACCGCATCTCGACGGATTACCAGGGGCCGGGCGAGCCGCGCTGGCCGATCAACGAGACCATGCTCTTCGTGCCGCGCAATTTCGAGGCGAAGGTGAAGAGCGTGCTCGAGCCGGAGATGCGGTCCGCCGAGCCGGGCTCGCGGGCGGCCGTTCGCGCGAAGGCCAACATCGACCACGCGGCCGACAAGTATTTCTCGCGCATGGGCTGGATGACGCGAGTGCATCCGCTCGAGCTGCCGTCCGGACGCATTCTGGTTCCTCTTTATTCCGACGGATTCTCATTCTCGCTGATCGCGATCAGCGACGACGGCGGAGCGACCTGGTCGACCAGCGAGCCGCTGGTGGGAGCGGGCAACATCCAGCCGACTCTGGTGCGGAGGCGCGACGGGGCGATCGTGGCCTACATGCGCGACAACGGACCGCCGCCGAAGCGGGTCCACACCAGCGTCTCCCGCGACGACGGTGTCACCTGGTCCCCGGTGACGGACACCGATATACCCAATCCGGGAACAGGGCTGGAAGCGATCGCCCTGAAGGACGGAACGTGGGCCATGGTGTACAACGACACGGAACGCGGCCGCCACTCGCTGGCGGTGTCGCTCTCGGAGGACGAGGGAAAGACCTGGAAGTGGACCCGTCACCTGGACCGCGACAACCGCGGTGAAGGCGCCGGCTCGTTCCATTATCCGTCGATCATCCAGGCTCGGGACGGCAGCCTGCACGTGTCGTACAGCTATTTCCTGAACCACCTGCCCAAGGATTCCCCGCACAAGAGCATCAAGCACGCGCATTTTAACGCGGCCTGGGTGAAACAGGGCGATTGAACGGAACGGCGTCAATTGTTGTTGCGCCTGGCGCGGAATGCCCGCGACCGGCTTACGGCAGAAACCGGTAGCCCACGCCGTGCACCGTCAGAAAGTGCCTCGGGATATTCGGATCGGGCTCGAGCTTCTGGCGCAGCTTGACCACATGCGCGTCCACGGTCCGCGTGTTGGGAAAAGACTCATAGCCCCATACCGAGTTCAGGATCATGTCCCGCGTCAGCGGACGGTCGGGATTCTGGAGGAAGTAAGTGAGCAGGTTGTACTCGGCGGGAGTGAACTTGAGCTCTTCGCCGCGCCGCGTGACCACGCGCCGCTCCAGGTCCACGTCCGTATCGGCGAAGTGAAGCACCTTGCGCGCGTCGGGCGCGGTACGGCGCAGCAGGGCGCGGATTCGGGCCAGCAGCTCGCGCGTGCCGAACGGCTTCACGACGTAGTCGTCGGCTCCGATCTCGAGCAGCAGCACCTTGTCCACTTCGTCGCCGACGGCGCTGAGCACAATGATGGGCGTCTGGACCCGGGCCGCGCGCAGCTGGCGGCAGATCTCGACGCCGCTCATGCCGGGCAGACGGAGGTCGACCAGCATGAGGTCCGGTTTCAGCGCCAGGGCGCGGTCGTAGCCGGTGCGGCCGTCGGAGGCCTGCTCGGCGCGAAATCCTTCCTGTTCCAGCATGACTCCGATTGTGTCACGGAGGCTCTCGTCGTCATCAATCACCAGTATCGTCTGCATCATGAACGGCTTTTCATCAGCCCGATGTATCTGAAACCGCGCCCCGCGCGCCTATAATGGTGGATAGAAATGCTGAGACCACTATTTGTTCTTATCATGGCAGCAGGCGCGGCTTTCGCGCAATACAAAGTCGAGCCCGCCGGTCCGCCTCCCTCGGACCTGCCGCCGGCCATATCGGGCATTTTGCAGAAAGACGGGTACAAGGTATCGGGTCCGTCGGTGGTATGCGAAATCTGGTTCGACTCGGCGGCGCCGGCCGGAGCGAAGTCGGCCGAAGAGGGCGTGACCCTGCCCACGATCCCTCAGGGAGCGCTGCTCGGCGTCCTGCGCTTTCCGGCTCGCGGCTCGGACCGCCGCGGCCAGCCAATCAAGCCCGGAGTCTACACGCTGCGCTACAGCCTGCAGCCGGTGAACGGCGACCATCAGGGCGTGGCCCCGCAGCGCGATTTTCTGGTGCTGGTTCCCCTTGCCGACGATCCGAATCCGGCTCCGGTTTCCAACATCGATGATCTAATGAAGATGAGCCGCAAAGCTTCGGGCACGCCGCACCCGGCGATCCTGAGCATGGCGGCTTCGTCGAACGCCACATTTCCGGAGCTCAAGAAGGAAGGCGAGGCGGACTGGGCGCTGCACGTGAAGATCGGCAGCACGCCGGTGGAAGTGATCGTCGTAGGAAAGGTCGAGTAGCCCCCAAACTTCGCCGCCAGGGAGCGGGCTTACCGCAAGATCCCATCCTCCAGCCGCTGCCTGCCTTGGCCGGCGAATGGCCGGTTCAGGAAGTGAAGGAAGGGGGTCATGGCCTCGAAGCGGGTAAGCAGCTCGCGGTACAATTCAGGCGTCAGCGCCAGCTTCCCGTCCAGCGTCTTGAAGAGCAGAAACTGCTTCATGCGAAGCAGGTCGGCGGCCGGATGATCCGCAGGGAAACCCTTGGGCACGCGGGTGAGGCTGTCGCCGTAGACTTCACCAAACAACCGGCGGACGGCGGGCGCGGCGGCGATGCGGCGAAACTCGGCGTGGTGCTGCAGCAGGTGCTCGCGAATGGCGCGCAGGCTTTCCGGCGCGGGCATATAGACGCCGCCCCCTACCTCCACCTCCTCCGGCGACACGCTGAAGTAGTAGCCCGCGCCGCCGTGTTTCTCCAGATCCCGCCGCGGAAAAACGGCCGCGATGTGGGTTTTGTAGGGCGTCTTGTTCTTGCTGAAGCGCGTATCGCGGTAGATGCGGTAGATGGCCTTTTTCGGATCCCCCACGTGATCGGGCGCAAAGTCCGCCAGCCGGCGCATCAGCGCGGCCACTAACTCGAGCATGGGACCCCGGACTTTCTGGTCATAGATTTCCTTGCGCGGCTGAAACCAATCGCGCGTGTTGTTCTTCTTCAAGCCGCGAAAGAACGTCATGGCCTGGGGCGGGAAGCCGGCAAAAGCGGGGTTCATCGGGAGACCTCCTCTATAATGAAATCAAATGTCAGGAACGGAAGAGACGCAGCGACGTCTCGCCGCTGTACCCAGTCTACAAGTTTCTTCCTGCGTGCCTCTTTCCCGGTATACGCGTTTCGGGATCGGCGGTCCGGCGGACATTTTCGTGGAGACGGACGAAGAGGAAGCGTTCATCGCGGCGATGGAGATCGCCCGGTCGAGCGGGCTGGAGATGGTGGTGATCGGCGGGGGCACCAACCTGATCGTAGCCGACGCGGGGTTTCGGGGCATTGTCCTGCGGTTCTCGGGGAGGCGGCTGATGGCGGCGGGCAGTCGTGTGGTTTCCGGCGCCGGTGCGGTATTGCAGGACCTGGTGGATTTCGCGATCGGCCACGGGCTTCAGGGCCTGGAGACCCTGGCCGGAATACCGGGATGGGTCGGCGCGGCGGTGTACGGCAATGCCGGCGCTTACGGCCATTCGCTCTCCGAGCGTGTTCACAAAGTCCGGTTTCTGGACGGCGCCGAGGCGCGGATGTTCAGCAACGAGGAGTGCCGGTTTCGCTACCGGGACAGTATTTTCAAAGTACGCAAGGAGTGGATCATTCTGTCGGTCGAGTTGAACCTGGAAGCGGCCGACGGGGCGCTGCTGCGGAGGACTGCCGACGATATTCTGAAGATTCGCAACGAAAAATTTCCACCGACAATGAAGTGCGCGGGGAGCATTTTCAAGAATTTCCTGCTGGCGGAGCTGCCGGGGGAAGTCGCGGCCCGGGTACCGGCGGCGGCGGTCAGAGAGGGAAAAGTGCCGGCGGCATACTTTCTCGAGCAGGCAGGCGCCAAAGGAATGGCGCGGGGGGACATCCACGTAGCGGGCTATCACGCCAACCTGATCTATAACGGGGGCGCCGGGACCGCGCGGGAGCTTTGCGAGTTAATCGATGAATTGAAAGGGCGAGTGGCGCAGCGCTTTGGAATCCGGGCGGAGGAGGAAGTGCAATATGTCGGCTTCTCCACTAAAGAATCGGCCAGCGTGGCCGATGACCCATAGTGAAGCCGTTTTTGCGGCCTGACGGAGATGAAAAGATGTTCAACGCTGTATTGTTCGCCGGCAATGAGCCAGACGGGGCCGTGATCGAGCAATTGGCCGTCGAGTCGGGAGAGGTCTCGTTCCAGAAGACTCTTTACCGCTATCCACAAACATTCGAGCTGGCGCAGGTTCTGAACGCCGCCTCTCCCGACCTGATCTTTCTCGACCTGAGCGAATCCGCCAGCGCGCTGGCCGTGGCGAGCCAGGCGCGAGCGCATTCATCGAAAGCGGCCGTGATCGGATTCGGTGGAGGATGGCAGGCTTTCCGGCAGCATGATCTCGAACTGGCGGGCATCACGGATCTTCTGATGTCTCCGGTGACGTTGAAGAGCTTTCGGGAGTCGGTGGAACGCGCCATTCAGAAACAACAGGGCGGCGTGCAGGAGAATCTGATCGCATTCCTGCCGTCCAAGGCCGGCAGCGGAGCGACCACCATCGCCTTGAACACCGCCGGATACCTGGCGGGGGCAGCCGACAAGAGCAGGAGCAAGAAAGTCCTGCTGATCGACGCCGATCTGCATTCCGGAGTCATCTCGATCCTGCTGGACGTCAAACCACGCTGGTCCGTCCTGGACGCGCTGGAAAACGCCGGAGAGCTGGACTACACCTCGTGGTCGAACTATGCCGTCAAGGTCCACGATGTGGATTTTCTGATCAGCGATCCGACGCGAAAGGTCCAAGCCTCGTGGACCGGCTATCATCATCTGCTCGATTTCGCCGCCCGGCGATACGACCACATTCTGGTGGATCTGCCCGAAGTGATCAACGACGCCACGGTGGAGATCGTGAGGAGGGCGAAATCGGTATTCGTGGTTTGCACGCCGGAGTTGCCTTCCATGGCGCTGGCTCCGCAACGCTGCCAGGAACTGGAAAGCCGCGGCGTCCCGGCGGAGAAGATCACGGTGGTGATCAACCGCTGGCACAAGGGTGAAATCACGGCGGCCCAGGCCCGGGAAATCATGAACCACCCGGTCATTCTGTTCAGGAACGACTATGGGGCTGTCTCCAGGGCGGCTAGGGCATACGATTTCGTGAAACCCGGGAGCAAGCTGGGCGACTCGTTCGGCGAATTTGCCAGAAAGCTTGCGGGCGAGCCCGAAACCGGGGGAGGCCCTTTGTCCTTTCTGCGTTTCGGAAGCTGAGGCCCGTGCATCCTTCGCGATTCCGCTGGAATCTGGGACCGAATCCGCTCAGCCGCCTGCTGCAGGCCAAGCGCGACGCGCGCACGGCGGTCCTCGATCTCACCGAATCGAATCCCACCCGCGCGCAGCTGGTGTACCCGGCGGAAATCATTTGCGGCGCGCTTGCCGACCCGCGCGCCCTGCTCTACGAACCGGCGCCGGCCGGCCTGGCGGCGGCGCGCGAAGCCGTCGCCAACGATTATTATCAAGGCCAGACCGATCCGTCGCGGATCCTGCTCACTGCCAGCACCAGCGAAGCCTACGCGTATCTGATCAAGCTGCTGACGGAGCCGGGCGACGAGATTCTTGTTCCGCGCCCCTCCTATCCGCTGTTCGAGTACCTGGCGGGTCTCGAATCGGTGCGAATCGCGCATTACCCTCTCCTCTATGAGGGCGGCTGGTCGATCCCGATGGAGGCGATGGCCGAATCCATCACCGCTCGCACGCGCGCGGTTGTCCTGGTGAATCCCAACAACCCGACCGGGTCATTCCTGAAGAAGGAAGAGCTCGGTCCGCTGCTGGAATTGTGTCTCCGGCACGGGCTGGCGATCATCTCCGATGAAGTCTTTTCAGATTACGGACTGGCGGCCGATCCGAGACGGGTGCGCAGCTTGACGCAGGTGGATGAGACGCTGACCTTCTGTCTCAGCGGCTTGTCGAAAGTATCCGGATTGCCGCAGATGAAGCTGGGCTGGATCGTGACCGGCGGTCCGGAGGCGGAGCGCGGGCAGTCCATGGAGCGGCTGGAGGTGATTGCCGACACTTATCTATCGGTGTCAACTCCGGTGCAGCATGCCGCGGCCGCGCTGTTGAAGATCCGGGCAGGCGTGCAGGAGCAGATCCTGCGCCGGACGAGGCGGAATCTGGCAGCGCTGGCGGAGAGCACGTCAACCGGGGCGAACCGCACGCTGCAAGTGGAGGGAGGCTGGTACGCGGTGGTTCAGACGCCGCGGATCCGTACGGCGGAGGAGTGGACGCTGGAGCTGCTGGAGCGCTGCGACGTTCTCGTGCAGCCCGGATACCTGTATGATTTCGATCGGGAGGGATTGCTGGTCTTCAGTCTGCTGACGCCGCCGGAGATCTTCGACGAAGGCTTGCGGCGTTTCGTACAGTACTCGGGAGAGTAGATCGCGGCCGTGCCCCGGGACGTCCTTTCCCCGGAAGACCAGATGGCATGCACGGGTATATACTCCTTTCGGGGAACGATCCTTAGTCTTATTAATGTTCCCCGGTTTTTCACCGATAAGCTATTTGTGAAGCGAGCCGCGGTTTTGTTGGCATCGGACTGAATTGTTATGAAAATCCAGAATCCAAACGATTTGGCGGCGGTTTCCGCGCCAGGCGTACGGGACACGGCCGGCGTAGAGGGAATCAGCCGGAAAGATTCGAGCCGGGCCGCCGAGGGGGCGGGGGCCGATAAGGCGGAGTTGTCAGGCTTAGCCGCCAAGATCTCCCAGGCGCAGGAACACGATTCGACCGCCAGGGCGGCGAAAGTGGAGCACCTTCGACAGCTGGTGGCCAGCGGGGAATACCAGCCGGATGCGGAAGCGATCAGCCGCGGGATCGTGAACGACGCTCTTTCGAACGCGGCGTCGGCGGGTGGAACCGGCCAATCGTGACGGCGGCCGAAAGGCTGGAGTTGGCCCGGGAAGTCAGGCTGAAGGCGAACGAGGTAATCGGGCTGTTGCAGCGGCCTTCGAAGGCGTCCCTGGACCAGAGCGCGGCCGAACTGAGCGCGGCCATTTCCGCGATCGAGTCACTGCGGCAAGGGCTGGTGGACCATCCGTCCGACGGTTCAAGCAAAGCTGTGCTGACGGCATTGCGATCCGATTTGAGGCGGGTTTCCCGGCTGCTCGATTCAGCCTGCGACTTACGGTTCGGGCCGGGCGGGCAGTCCGAGTACACACAGAAGGGGGAGTGGCGCCGCCGGCCGTTATCCACGGTCCGCTTCGCCATCGAGGGTTGATATGTCCGGGATATCCGATGCGCTGCACTCGACGGCAAACCGTCTGCTGGGACTCGAGCGCTCTCTGGCGGTGATCCAGAGTAATGTCGGCAACGCCTCCACGGCGGGGTATGCGCGGCAGGATCTGGGGACGGGGTTCGATGTCACGTCCCTCGATTTCGAATCGAAGAGCTCGCGGGACGAGACCGCCGAGGCGGCGGTCCGCCGTCAGAATTCGCAGCTCGGGCATTTCGACCAACTGGCTTCCACGCTTGCGCTGGTCGAATCCAGCTTTGGCGCGGGGGCCGATTCGGAAATTCCGAAGAGCATCGGCAATCTCTTCGCCACCTTTTCGGCGCTGAGCATCAACCCGAACGATACAGGCTCGCGGCAGCAGGTGCTCGACCGGGCGGCGCAGCTGGCGCGGACGTTCAACAGCGCGGCGGCTTCGCTGGCCAATTTCATCGCCGACGGACGCCGGCAGATCTCGGCCACCGTGGACAGCATCAATCACCTGGCGGGACTGGTTCGCGATTACAACATTTCGCAGAAAAGCAACTCGGGCGGCGTCGCCTCGGCGAGCGTGGACGCCAATCTCAATGCCACGCTCGAGCAGCTATCGGAATTCGCGGACGTGCAGGTTTTGCGGCAAAGCGACGGGAGCATCACGCTGCTGCTGAACGGCCAGTCGGCGCTGGTGGTAGGCGAGAACCTGTACGAGATCGAAGCCGATACCACCTCCAGTCCGCAGGTGTCGATTCGGGATGCGAGCGGAACCGATATCACGGACCGGATCTCGGGCGGACGGTTGAGCGGCGGCCTGAAGGCCGTCAATCAGCTACTGCCGGCCTACATGAGCGGGCTCGATCAACTGGCCCAGGGAATCGCCAACCAGGTGAATGGCCAGCTGGCCGCGGGAGTGGATGTATACGGAAATCCGGGAGCCGCTCTCTTCCGTTTTTCGATTCCCGGGGCGGCGTCGACGCTGTCTTTCACGGGCATCGGACCGGGAGAACTGGCGGCGGCTACGGCGGGGGCGGCGGCCGGCAATGGCAACGCCCTGGCGCTGGCGGGACTGGAAACCGGGGCTGTCTTGAACGGACAGACCTTCGTCCGCTTCTACGGAAGCATAGCGTCGGGAGTAGGCCGGGACGTGGCCGACGGGCGCGACAATCTCGGCTTCCAAAAACAATTGCTGGCGCAGGCCCGAGCGCATCGGGCCGCCTCCTCGGGGGTATCCCTGGATCAGGAAGCCATCCTCCTGGTGGAGTATCAGCGCGCTTACGAGGCCACTGCCAAGCTGGTCAGGATTCTCGATCAGATCAGCCAGGAAACGATCGACATGCTCCGGTAGCTGGCGCGAGGTCCAACATGATACAAAGCATCAACAGTTCCGCGGATTCCTTTCTGGCCGATATCGACCGGCTGCAAGCCAGGTCCGAGCGCGCCCAGCGGCAACTGACGTCCGGACTGCGCGTCGCCGTGCCTTCGGACGATCCCGATCAGGTCGGGGCGATCGTGCAACTCGGCTCGTCGCTGGCGCACATCATTCAGATCGGCCATAATCTCGACCAGGTCAAAACCGAAGTGGATACCGGCGAGCAGGTCATCTCCGCGACTGTATCCACCCTGGAAAAGATCAGCGTTCTGGCGGCTCAGGGGGCGAACTTTACCCAGACCGCCACCATGCGGGCGGATCTGGCGAAGGAGATTCAGGATCTGTTCGGGCAACTGGTTGCGGCCGCCAACACGAGCGTGGGCGGGCGCTACATCTTCTCCGGCGACGCCGATCAGGCGCCGGCGTACGGTCTGAATCCGGCGAGCCCGACCGGAATCACGCCCTACCTGGGGCTGGCGCCGAACCGGCGGGTCGAGCTTCCGCGGGGAGGAACCTTCCCGGTGTCGCAAACAGCGCAGCAGATTTTCGACGGCGGGGGAGCGGCCAGCGTTTTCGCGGCGGTGAAGGGTCTGCAGGCGGCGCTGCTGGCAAACGATCAGGCGGGAATCGAAGCCTCGGTGGGCGCGCTGAACAGCGCGCACGATCACCTCGGCCAGTCGCTGAGTTATTACGGCGCGATTCAGAACGAATTGGAAAGCGCGATCTCCGACGCGAAGACCCTGAGCACGCGCTACTCGGTAAACCTGGCCTCGCTGCGCGAAGCCGACCTGGTGGGCGCCAGCGTCGACCTCAACCAATCGAAGCTGGCTCTGGACGCTGCTTTTTCGGCGCGCGCCAGATCGCCTCGCACGAGCCTGTTCGACTTCCTCGGATAGCTTATTTCTTCAGCGCCAGCGTGAGCCCGTCCCCGACCGGGAGAAGGCTGATCCAAACGCGCTGGTCTTCATGAAGCTGCTGATTGAAAGCCCGGATCGCGCGGGTGTCTTCGTCCTGTTTCGACGGATCGAGGACGTCTCCGTGCCACAGCACATTGTCCACCGCGATCAACCCGCCCGGCCGCACCAGCTTCAGGCAGCGCTCATAGTAGCCGGAGTAGCTCTCCTTGTCGGCGTCGATGAAGGCGAAGTCGAACGAGCCGGCGCTTCCTTCGGCGAGAAGGGAGTCGAGTGTCTGGAGGGCCGGCCGCAGTCTCAGCTCGATCCTGGTATCGACTCCGGCTTCACGCCAGTAGTCGCGCGCGACGGAGGTCCACTCCTCGCTCACGTCGCAGGCGATCAGACGGCCGCCGGGCGGAAGCGCCATGGCCACGGAGATCGAACTGTATCCGGTGAACACGCCGACCTCGATCGTCCTTTTGGCGCCCATGAGCCGGATCAGCAGGCCCATCAACTGGCCCTGCTCCGGCGAGACCTGCATGCGGCCCATGGGCATGCGGGCGGTCTGTTCGCGCAGCCTGCGCAGGACGTCGGGCTCGCGCAGGGTCACCCGCTGGATGTAATTCAACAGGTCGCGATCGAGTTCCAGACTGGTCGAGGACACAGCTCTTATGGTACCGTTTGGCAGCCGCTACTGGCTGCCGAGGTTACTTGAAGGCGCGGGCGGCGATCGCGAAATTTTCCGATTGTACCTGGGCGGCCAGCAGTTTGAGATTGTGGGCGATGCCCGGGAATTCCCGGTATCCATGCGGAACCTCGAGCTGGTCGAGCAGGGCATGCATGCGGCGGTTGCCCTTGAGGCCCGGATCCTGGTCGCCGACGTAAATCTGGATGGCCAGTTTGCGGATCTTGGCAAGGTTGCGGCGAGCCCAGGTTTCCGGATGATTCTCGCGGAAGATCTCCTTGTCGTTGCGGAACATCTCGAGATAGCTGGGATGGGGGTTGACGTCCATCTCCTCCGGCCATCGGTACCCGCCCGCGAACGCCACCACGGAGCTGAACAGATCGGGATATTTGAGCGCCAGCCGCATGGCGCCGAAACCACCCATCGACATGCCTTGAATGGCGCGTCCGCCGCGGGAGGCGATGGTGCGGTAGTTGGCGTCGATATACGGGATGAGCTCTTTGATGACGGTGGTCTCGCCCATGTACTTCCCGTCGTAGGAATCGCAGTAGTTGGTCTGGCTTCCGCCGTTCGGGAAGACTACGATCATGGCGGGGAGCTTCCCGGAGGCGATGCCGTCCGTGACGTACTGGATCGGGTATCCGTTCGACACCTCGGTGTTGCTGCGGCCGTGAAGCCAGTACACGACCGGGTAACGGCGTCCTCCGGTTTCATACCCGGGCGGAAGATAGATGTTGTAGCCGACCTGCTGATCCATCGACGCGCTGTGATATCCCTTATGCCGCACGCCGGGTTCGAGGCTCTTCGGCGTGTTGAACCAGATCATGTCGTGGGGGAATCCGGACTTGTTCGGGTCGGCGGTTTGGGAACTCAGAATGGAAAGAGTGGACAGGGCAAGCAGAAGGCGAAATCGCATGGTGGTCGATCCGGCTGGCGGCAAGGGCAATTATAACGAAGGCCGGACCGTCAGTGGAGTCTTTTCAGAGGTCCGAGCCGGCTGAGGACTTTCGTTCGGATATCCGGCCAGAATTCCGACAGGAGGTTGCCCATGGCGCCGGCGGTGAAGCTGGTGCCGATGCGCTCCGCCATCACCGTGCCGTTGCGGCTGGGGCCAGGGTAGTACAAGTTGGAGGCGGCGATACCCAATCCCATTCCGAAAACCCCGGACGCATTGAATGCCGGGCGTCCGGAATCCTGTTTCGCGACGACCAGCCGGCTCACGGAGTAGCCCGCGCGAACCAGAACGTTCCGCCTGGGTCCCATACGGTAGTAGCGTGGATCCTGGTGGAGCAAAGAGGCCAATACTCCCGCGCTGAACATGCTTTGCATCCCCAGATCGGCCATGGCTGCGCCGAAGCGCTGAGTATAGGGGATTGCGCCGTTCCCGTAGCGGGGATGGGCGTTCTCCCTTTGCGACATCGCAGCCCCCAGCACGGCGCTCGCGGCATTGAACGGATCGAGCGACGAGCGTCCTACCAGCGCCCATTTCTGGCGAACGGTCAAGGGCACGAAAGGAGCATCCGGATTGGAAACGGCTTGATAGTTCGGAATGACTCCCAGGATCCGCTCGTCTCCGGAATCAGGAGGCGGAGCCGGGGAGATCATGGCGATATCATCCGCCGCCAACCGGGGGGAGAACGAAAGCGCGAACCCGATCGTCAGAGCCGCCACCAAAGGGATTCCCGGTTTTCGGCGAACTGTGGCTACCACGCGGGCGCGCATGACTTATCGTTGATCTGACGACCATGGGCGGAGTCCGGGTTACCCGGTTAACCTAAATTAACTTCCTTCACCCGGCACACTTTCCGGTTCCGCTGCCGGTATTCAGGCAAGCAATTTCCCGACCACGTTCCCTTCGACGTCCGTCAGCCGGAAATCGCGGCCCATATAGTGATAAGTCAGGCGGGTATGGTCCATGCCGAGGCGGTTGAGGAGGGTAGCCTGTAAATCGTGCACGTGGACCGGATCTTCGGTGATGTGGAAGCACAGATCGTCGGTCTTGCCGACCACTTTGCCGGCCGGGAGCCCGCCGCCCGCCATCCACATGCTGTAGGCCACTGGGTGGTGGTCCCGTCCGGCGCTGGAGGCTTCTTCCGGTTTGCGGATTTCGCTCATGGGAGTCCGTCCGAACTCACCACCCCAGACGACCAGGGTGGAATCCAGCAGGCCGCGCTGCTTGAGGTCCTTGATGAGGGCGGCGGCGGGCTGGTCGGTGATCTCGCAGTTGGTTTTCAGCTTCTTGTCGAGGTCGGTGTGATCGTCCCAACTGGCGTGCATCATCATGACGAAGCGCACGCCGCGCTCGACCAGGCGCCGGGCCAGCAGGCAATTGGTGGCGAACGGCCGGGTGGGCTCCTTGTTCACGCCGTACATCTCCAGCGTGGCGGGCGACTCCCTGGAAAAGTCGAGCAGTTCAGGACCGGCCATTTGCATCCGAAACGCCAACTCGTAGGAGTTGATGCGGGACGCGATTTCCATGTCGCCGGTCTTCCGGAGGCGCTCCTCGTTGAGGTCGCGGAGGGCGTCGAGGTCCGCCCGTTGAGCCTCCCGGGTGACGCCGGGGGGATTCGAAAGGTACAGAATCGGATCGCCGGAGCTGCGGAGGATGGTCCCCTGGTACGCCGAAGGCAGGAATCCGCTGGAGAAGTTGGTGGCGCCGCCGCTGGTGCCCTTCCCCGAGCTGAGCACGACGAAGCCGGGCAGATCCTTCGACTCGCTGCCGAGGCCATAAACGGTCCAGGCTCCAAGGGTCGGCCGGCCCACCTGGGTGGTCCCGCTGAAAAGCAGGAGCTGCCCGGGGTGATGGTTGAAGGCGTCGGTGTGCATGGACCGGACGAGGCAGATATCGTCGGCCACTTCGCCGAGGTGGGGCAGGAAATCGGAAATCTCCATGCCGCACTGGCCGCGCGGAGCGAACTTGCGGCGGCTGGCGAGCACGGCCGCGGTGGGCTTGATGAAGGCAAGCTGCAAATCCTTGGTCAATGAGAGCGGCAGCGATTTGCCGTTCCATTTCTCCAGCTCCGGCTTGGGATCGAACAGGTCGAGCTGGCTGGGACCTCCCTCCATGAACATGAAAATCACGTTCCGGGCCTTGGGAGCGAACATGGGCTGCTTCGGAGCCAGCGGGTTCGGGGCCTGACTTCCGGCTCCGTAGCCATCGCCTTCGAGAAGCTTGGCCAGCGCGATTGTGCCGATGCCGCCCGCGCACTGGCTAAAGAAGCTGCGACGCGACTGAATTTTTCGAAACTGCGCCAGGTCCATAACTTTATTCCCGGGTGATGAATTCGTCCAGATTGAGCAGGACGCGGCTCAGCCCCACCCAGTCCTGCCGCTGATGGAAGTACGTGGACAGCCGGTCGCGTTCGGAGGGAGAGGGCAAACGGCCGAGGCAGAGCTCGAAGGCGCGATTCAGCTTCTGGTCGAACGGCGCGCCGGGCGTTTCCCGTTCAATACGTTTCGCCAGCGCTCCGGCGGCCTCGAAGAAGACCGGATCGTTGAGCAAATTGAGCGACTGAAGCGGTGTATCGGACGAACGCCGCCGCGTGCAGGACAGGACCGAATCCGGCTCGTCGAAGTTGGCCAGAAAGGGGTACGGAGTGGTGCGCTGATAGTGCACGTAGAGGCCGCGGCGATAGCGTTCGCTTCCCTTCGACTCCTCCCACTTCACGTTGTTGCGATATCCGAGCTCGGCGACCCCTTCCGGCTGCGGCGGCTTGATGCTCCTGCCGCCGATGGAGGGATCGAGGAGGCCGCTGGCGGCCAGCGCCTGGTCGCGAATCAGCTCGGCCGGCAAACGCAGGCGCGACTGCCGCGCCAGCAGCGCATTCCCGGGATCCTTCGCCTCCAGATCCGGACGCACGTCCGAAGACTGCCGGTACGTGGACGAGAGCGCGATCTCGCGCAGCATGCGCTTCATGCTCCAGCCGTGAGAGCGGAAATCGGAGGCCAAGTAGTCGAGCAGCTCGGGATGGGACGGACGCTCGCCCTGTGTTCCGAAATCTCCGGAGGTGACGACCAGCCCGCGTCCGAACATCTCCTGCCATAGTCGGTTGACGGCTACGCGAGCGACCAGCGGATTTTCGGGCGCGACCAGCCATTTGGCGAGCTCGAGCCGGGTGGCGGCGCGCGCCGGAGGCAGGAAGGACGGCGGACCGGGCTCGACCTGTTCGCCCTCACGCCGGTAATCGCCGCGCAGCGCAATGTGAGTAGCGGGGGGCTTGGGATCATCTTCCATCACGTACGCCTGAGTCAGCGGAGGCAGCGTCTTATCGAGCGCCTGGAGCTTCGTTCGCAGCTCCTTCAGTTTCGCCAGCGTGTCCTTCTGCTTGGCGAAATCAGGGCCGGGACTGGCGAGAAAATAATTGGTGAGGCGGGCCAGTTCGCGGGCGGTGCGCTCGGCAGCCGGCTTGCGCAGGACGCGATCGGCGTGATCGAAGCTGGCGCGGAAGGCGGTGACGGCGAAATCCCAGTCGAGCTTCTTGCCGGGGTTGTCCATGGCGGCCCGCATGCTGTATTCCCAGGCGTTCTGAAAGGTGGTCAGGTCGAATTCTTTCAGAAGTTCGGCCCGCTGACGATCGTACTCAGGCTTGGCCGCCAGGTAAGGCTGCAATTCGCCGGGCATGGGAGCGTCGATGTCCGCTTCGAGAGCGCGGTCGAAGTAAGCCTGAAGCCGGTAGAAGTCCTTCTGCTTGATGGGATCGTACTTGTGATCGTGGCACTGGGCGCAACGCATGGTCATGCCGAGCCAGACGGTGCCGAACGTGCCGGTGCGATCGATCAACTCCTCGAAGCGGGCCTCATGCCGGTCGACGCCGCCCTCGCGGTTGGTCAGCGTCTGGCGCAGGAAGCCGGTGGCGATTTTCTGCTCGAGGGTGGCGTTGGGCAGTTCGTCTCCGGCGATCTGCTGGATGGCGAACTGATCGTAGGGCAGGTCGCGGTTGAGCGCGTCGATCACCCATTTCCGGTAGCGCCAGGCCCAGGGCCGCTCCAGATCCTTTTCGTAGCCGTCGCTATCGGCGTAGTGCGCAAGATCGAGCCAGTAACGCGCCCACTTCTCGCCGAAGTGAGGAGACGCGAGCAGGCGATCGACCTGCCGTTGATAAGCATCGGGCCGCTGATCGGCGAGAAAGGCGCGGACTTCCTCCGGCGCCGGAGGGAGACCGGTGAGATCGAGGCTAAGCCGGCGGAGCAGCGTGGGACGATCGGCGGCAGGCGACGGCTTGATCTGCTCGGCTTCGAGCCGGGCCAAAATGAAGCGATCGATGGCGTTAGCCGGCCAGGCGGCATCCCGAACGGCTGGATTCGCGGGGCTGGCGATGGGTTGCAGAGACCAGAGTCCAGCCCTGGCGGAACTGTCCGGCCATTTGGCGCCCTGATCGATCCAGGCGCGAAGCGAGGCGATTTCCTGATCGGTGAGCCTGGGTCCGGCGGGCGGCATGACCTTTCCGCCGGCGCCGGTGGCGAGCGTGATCAGAAGGCTGTGGGAGCTATCTCCGGCGGTGATGACGCGCATGGCGGACTGCCGGTCGTCGAGGCGCAAGCCTTTCATCTGCGCCTGGGAGCCGTGGCACATATAGCAGCGCTTCTGGAAAATCGGCTGGATATCGCGCGTGTAATCGGGCGCGGAAGCGGCGCCCGCTGCCATTGAAATCAGCAAAATGCCGCATGCGGAATGGGCTAAGGGACGCACACTCACCTAATCGCACTGTACTAATCGCGGATCGGAGGAGTCAAGCGCAAGGCGGCGCCCGGATTTACTACCCGGGATAATCGGCGGCCGTTTTCACTTCGGCGATCTGCTGAGCGTGGCGCATGTTGTGCAGCGGGATATAGAGCGCCCACTGGTAGGCGCTCAGGGTGGCGAACGCGGGGAACGGGTGATCGACGGTGTACTGGTGAAGGGGCAGCCCGGTAGTCCGCATGAACTCCAGTGTTTGGGCGCGACTGCCCATGTAGCGGCTGAGGATTTCGCCGCGGGCGAACTTTCCCGTAGGCGCGATCGCCTGGGGCGCCAGCGCTTTGCCGATACGGCTGAGCAGCGCGCGCTCGAGGAGGACGTGCTTGCCGGCGGTCTGCGCCGCCCAGTCCGGATTCGGCGAGCGGGCAATCGCCTTCTTCACCCTCGAGAACAGCAGATCTTCGGAAAGCATAATGTGCTCGGCGCATTCGGCGACCGACCAGGCGGCCGGGCCGGGCTTGAAGCTCCATTGCGCGTCCGAAAGTCCGTCGACGGCGGCCAGGAACTCCGTACGGGAATCCTCCAGCAGGCGGATGACGCGGTGGCGCTCTGGTTCCGTTAACAAGCCGGCTCCCATCATAGCGGTTCCGGCAGATAGAGAGAGCAGACGCAGCGGCGGCAGATCGGGTTCTGCGCGACATTCAGAGTACGCCGGAATTCCACGGCGCGGGGCCCGGTAAGGATCCGGGCCAGCGGCTCCTCCGCCAGCGTGCCGAGCGGGGCGTGGAAAAAGCAGGGCCGCACGGTTCCGTCCGATTCGACGACGGCGGAGACCCAGGGCGCGTTACAGCGCGGCGCGGCCGGGTCGACAGCGCCCAGGTGCGCGCGGAAATGACGGGCGATGCGGCGGAGCTTCTCCGGACTCTCCAGCACGAAGCCGTCGGCGGGGAGGGCATCCAGTTCGCGCTCGAGCGCAGCGATCTCCGCGGCGGTCAGCCCGACTTCGTCCTGACGCTCGACGGGCCAACCTTCGGGACGGTTGAAAGCGGTCGAAGCGAGGTCGGCCGCGAGGAAGGAGATCGACCGGAGGCCCATGGCGCGGGCGGCTTCGACGGTCGCGCCGAGGCTGGCGTGATTGGCCTTCTGAACGGTGCAGCGGGCGGCGACGGGGAAGCGGGGCTCGATCCGGCGCAGGGCCTGGATGCCGGCGCTCATGCGGTCGAAGGCGGAGGGTACTCGCCGGATGCGGTCGTGGATTTCGGCGGGGCCGTCGAGCGAGACGATCACTTCGTCGACATGCTCCACGATCGCGGCGGCGTATTTTTCGAGCAGCAGCCCGGTGCTGAGGATGGTGATCCGGATGCCCATGGAGCGGAGGCGGGCGCAGAGATGGAACAGGCTGGAGTGCATCAGGGGCTCGCCTCCGGAGAAGATCACCCAGCGCACCTGCAGCGCCTCGATATCGGCGGCCTGGCGGTCGAGATCCGCGGGCGTAATTTCCCGGATCTCCGTGGTCTTCCAGATATCGCACATCACACAGCGGCAGTTGCAGCGGCTGTGCGGGTAGAGGATCAGGATGGGAACTTTCACGGCAGCACCCGCCGTCCGGCAAGCCGGAGAGGGCCGGCGACGCGCGCACGAAGGCGCGGCACGTCGGCATCCACGAACACGTCACCGCGGCCGCGCACCCGCAGAGGCGAGAGCCCGGGCTGTTCCCGCGCGCTCAATTTCACCTTGCCTGCCACCACTGCCAGCTCGATCTTTCGGGCGCGGGCCAGGGCCTCGGCGGGGGCGCGGCCGTCGCCGGCGATGGCGATGAGGTCGGCGGGCCCGCCCTCTTCGATCGCTCCGTAACCGCGCGGCAGGCGCAGGATTCGCGCGGCTCCATCGGTCACCATGCGGTAGATCCGCTCCACCGGCAGATATTTGCGCGCCACCCGGATTTCATCCAGCAGGTCGCCCCGGGCGGTGACGGCGGAGTCGCTGCCGAGCGCGACAGGTATATCCTTCGCGAGCGCGGCATCCAGCGTGCGGCCCAGCATGAACAGATTCGAGCTGGGGCACCAGATGAGAGCGGCGCCCTTCTGTTTCACCAGCCGCAGGCCGCCCGGTCCGAGCGCGACCGCATGCACCAGAACGGTGCGTGAATCCAGCGCCCCGAGCTCGTCGAGACGGAACACCTCGCGCCGGGCGGCCCGGTCCACTCCTTCGCCGAGATGCAGGATGAAGGGCCAGTCCGCGGGCGTGTCGTGAAAGCGCGCGGCGACGTCGGGACTGAACTGGAGCGAGTGCGCCCAGCCGAACCGCTTCAAGACACGCACCGGGAAACGGCGGTCGAAGACGGGGTTCTCGCGCGGGTTGTGGTGGCAGACGGTGGTCGCGCCGCTGAGCAGGTTTTTCAGGCCGCCCCAGACGAGGCGGGTATTCTTAGGGATGTCGAGCTGCTCCCGGACGGGCGATTCCGCGGGGCGGTAGACATCGCCCGACCAGGCGCCGGCATTGGGATACGGGCCGCGTCCGAGCCGGGGATAGAGATTGAATTCCAGATGATCGTGCGCGTTGATCAGGCCCGGCAGGAGGAGAAGGCCGGCCAGATCGATGCCGGGACCGCGGGTCGAGGGCTTTCGCAGAGCGCGAATCCTGCCGCCGGCGATTTCGACGTCGAGCGCCACAGCCTCGTTCGGCCCCCGGGCAACGCGAGCGCCACGCAGGGTCATGGCCGTGTCCAGCGGGCGAGCAACAGCGCCGGAAGGCCGCGCACTTCGCCGAACAGCTCCGCCTTGCCGGCGCTCTCGAACAGCGGGCGCTCGGGCTCGTCGAAGCCGGGTTCGAGGATTTCTTCCAGCGTCAGCCCGGCGGCGCGGGCGCCTTGGAGCAGGCGAGCCTTGCCGTACGGATACGAAGCAACTTCATATAAATGACCGCCGCTGCGGAACGTGCGGCGCCATCCGCGCTCGATCGCCTGGGGATGAAAGTCGGTCACGATGAGGCGGCCGCCCGGGCGGACCAGGCGGGCGAGCTCCATCACCGCGCTGTCGAGAGAGTTGACGTGCCCGAGCACCAGGGCGCACAGAACCATGTCGGCGCAGCCCGGGGCAAAGGGAGACAGCGGCACGCCGCCTTCCACCAGCCGGCCGGGGAGTCCGGGCTTCTTCGCGGCTTCGAGCAGCATCTGGCGGCAGGGATCGGCGCCGTACACCCGCGCTCCGAGCGACTGCGCGTGTGCAAGCCATCGGCCGGCGCCGCAACCGAGATCCAAGACCAGTTTCCCTCGCAGACCGGTGAGCCAGGGCGCCACCCAGCGTGATTCGAGGGCCACGACCGGACTGCGCTCGCCCTCCCAGGTTTGCGACCACAGCCGGTAGGCTTCGAGGGGCGGCAGGCGGATGGCCATTTTACAGGCTCTCGAAGCGGGGCTGGCGCAGCCTGATTATCTTCTGCGCCCATTCGAGCTCGACCGGGTGGTCATAGACGCCGAGCGCGTACCGCCAACTGCTCATGGACTGCAGCAGGAGCCGGCCCCACGCCGGGAGGCGCATGTCCTGGATGGTCGGCCAGCGGGAGCGCATCACCGTTTCAAAGTCGTCGATGCGCTGCTTGACATGCCGCGGCAGCCAGGGGAGCTGCGGATCGGTGCGGACGGTGAAGTTGTACCAGCGCTCGGTAGCCCACTCTTCCGGCGTCGTGGGGAACCGGATCTTTCCGTCCACCTTGCCGTACGATCCATCGCGCTGCGGGGTGGGGACGTAGGTCTGGACCACGATTTCGATATCGGGATTGATCCGCTTCACTTTGCGGATGAACCGGATGGTGTGATGCAGGTCGCTCTCGGCGTCGTCCGGATTGCCGAAGATGAACGAGTATTCGGGCACGATGTCGAATTCGCGGATGCGTTTGGCGAGCGCCAGAATCTGCCCGGAGGTGAGCTGTTTCTTCATCCCCCGCAGAATCTCGTCCGAGCCGGATTCGACGCCGAAGAAGATCATGACGCAGCCGGACTGCCGCAGCTTGCGCAGGGTTTCGTCGGAATAGCCGAGGACGGCGTCGACGCGTCCTTCGCACCACCAGCGCATGCCGAGCGGGGTCATGCGCTCGGCCAGCTCGCGGGTGTGGTCCTCGCGCAGGAAGAAATTATTGTCGTAGAACTGGACGGCGTTGACGCCGTACTCGCGCTGCAGATGCGCCAGGATTCCGGCGGTACGCTCGGGAGGCTCGATCTTCTCGCGGTCGAACACCGGGACCACGCCGCAGAAGTTGCAGCGAAACGGACAGCCGATGCTGGCCTGGTGCACAGTGGTGCGGGAGCCGAGAAAAGTAGGCAGCAGATACCTGGCCGGGTCGAGCCGGTGGTAAGGGAGCCACGGAAAGTCGCCCGGCGATTTGAGCGGGCGCTCCGGATTGCTGACGTGCAGCCCGAAGGCGTCGCGGAAAGAGAGCCCGCGGATGGAGGAGAAATCGCGATTGCCGCGCAAAGCGGCCAGCAGCTCGACAAACGTATCCTCGCCCTGGCCCCGGACGACGAAATCCACATAGTTGGCGTTGAGGCAGGTGTCGGGGTAGAGCGATGGAAAATATCCTCCCCACACGATGGGCACGGAGGGGTATTTGGCTTTGAATGCGCGGCAAAGCGGGATGGCGGAGACCATCTGCGGGCCGGGCATTACCGTGACAGCCAGCAGTTCCGGCTGCTTGCCGTCAGGCGAGGACCAGGGATCGGCGCCGGACAGCTCCTCCACGTTGCCGTCCACGATGGTGTATCCCTCTTTCCCTTCGAGCATGGCGGCGATGGCGAGCAGGGAGAGCGGATAGCGCCTGTTCTTCGGCTTGGTGGCGCGCGGATTGAGCAGAATGATCATGACGTTGCCGCGCTGGCGACCAGCACGCAGAACCGGGACGGCGGCCTTTTTCCCTGCAGCCTGGCCTTCAACGGGCGCAAATGCCACTTCCATCCATACCACGGCTGCAGAATCCGCCAGCGCAGGCCGAGGTCCCGCGACAGCCCGTCGAGCTGGGATTCGTAAAGGTATTCGAGACTGGGGACGCTGTCGGACGGGAAACCGTACTGCGCCTGAAACTGCCGGTGTCGCTCGCCGCGCATCTTCTCGCCATGCTCGCGACGCTTGTAGAGCGGGCTGTCGAGGACCACGATTCGTCCGCCGGGGCGCAGGCAGCGGCGGGCTTCGGCCAGCGTGCCGTGATAGTCGGTCGAATAGTGCAGGGAGGAGTTGAACACGGCCAGATCGAACTGGCCGCCGGCGAAAGGCAGCCGGTCGAACTCGGCTTCGACGCAGGGAAAGGAGCCGAACTCGCGGGCCGCGCCGAGGCCGTCGAGCGGATCGGTGAAGATATCGACCGCCACCGGGCGATGCCCGCGCAGCGACAGCCGGTTCGACATCCACCCGTTGCCGGCGCCGATATCGAGCACGTCGCAGCAGCGTTCCGGCAGCAGCTTCGATTCGAAGTAGCGGTAGGTCGCGGCGCGGATACGCCACTGCCCGGAATTCCTGCCGCTGAGGTCCTGGAACGGCAGGGCGAGGTAATACGCGCGGTCGCTCGACCCGCGGCCTTCGGCTTTGCGGATGGTTCCGTAATCGCGCAGGAACCGGCTGAAAAAGGCGCGGCGGTCCGGGGCCAGGGCGCGCAGGATGCCGTCGGAACTGGCCAGAGCAAAGCCGCATTGCGGGCAGGCCGCTCCTTGCGGGTTCAGCGAATCCAGCTCTCCCATACCGGCCTGGCACACCGGACACTGCAGCTTCATGCTTCCACTTCGTGAAAGGATTCCTCAAGTCCGCGCCGGGCGGCGGCGATGAGGCCCCCGTCGCGGCCGGTCTCGAGGAGCGCCATTTCCCCCTTGAGCAGTTGATCGGCGAACTGGAAGTAGCGGCGCGAATGGCGGCCGGCGATCCTGAGGTCGCGGTCCGAGCTGCCGGCCCAGTCCGCGATCGCTACCAGCTTGGGGGCCATCTGCTCGTAGTACGGCGTGCCCTTGATCGGATAGGACACGGTGGTCAGGAACACGTCCGGGCGGCACGCCTTGACGTGGGAGACGGTAGCTTCGATGTCGGAGAGCTCCTCGCCTTCGTAGCCGAACATGAGGAACATGCCGGTCTGAATCCCGGCGGCGCGGCACAGGGCCACGGCCTCGCGAACCTGCTCCACCTTGACGCCGCGCTGCATGGCGTCCAGGATGCGCTGCGAGCCGCTTTCCGATCCGATCCAGACGCGGAAGCAGCCGAGCTCGGCCAGGGTGGCGGCCATGCGGGCGTCCAGGCGGTCGGCGCGCGTGATGCACTCGAAAGGTACGCGCAGGCCGCGGCGCTTCATTTCAGCGGCGTAATCGAGCATCCAGCCGTGATGGATGGTGAACACGTCGTCGGCCATCCACAGCATCTCCGGCGCGTAGCGGCCGAGGATCCATTCCACCTCGTCGGCCACGGCTGGGACCGACCGGCGGCGATGGGTTTTGCCGAAGGTGGAGTGGCTGCACCAGGCACAGTGATACGGACACCCGCGGGCGGTAATCACGGAGACCGAGCCCGCTCCGTGCCGGCTGCGCCAGGCCGTCAGGTACCGGCCGAGGTCAATGCGCTCGCGATCCGGCCAGGGCTGCGCGTCGAGATCGCGAATCAGCGGGCGGGCGGGCGTTCGGGCTACGGAGCCGTCCGGACGCCGGAACAGGATACCGGCAACCTTATCGAGGGCGCCGCTCCGCAGGGCGGGCAGCAGCTCTTCCATCGTCAACTCGGCTTCGCCCTCTACGATCACGTCCGCGCCGCATTCCAGGTACTCCCGCGCATAAACGGCGGGCTCGGGGCCGCCCAGAACGACCGTCCAGCCCGCGGCTTTCGCGGCAGCCGCGATCTCGATCACCCTGGCGCGGGTCATGAGATTGGCGCCGATCCCGATGACCGAAGGCGGACCGGCGGCCAGTAGGCGGAACAGCTCGGCGCGCGAACCGAACGTGGAGTCGTAGACTTCCACGCCGAAACCCTTGGCCCGCAGATGCGAGGAGAGATAAAGAATGCCCAGCGGCGCGTAGGGCTTCATGATCTGAAGCTCCTTGGGATCTTCCTCGAGGAAGTAGCCGTGGGTCAGCAGGAGGTCCATAGAAGCGTGGGATTGGCGGTGGCGGAGGTTTTTTCCAGCGCTTCCACGCGACTCCACAACGCGCCCAGTTCCGTTTGGCGGGCGCCGTCCACCTCCGCGTGCAGAGCGTCCCGCACGGCGCGATAGAATTCGCTGGTGTAAGCGCCCTGGAACATCATGGCGAGATCGTCGCTGTCCTCCCAGTTCTGCTTGGCGCCCAGGTGCTGCTGGACCCGATTGAAAAAATCCGTTCCCGGAAGCGGATAGGACACCGAGACGCCGATTTCGTCGGGACGCGTTTCGCGCACGAGCCGGATGGTAGTCTGGATATCCTCCCAGGTTTCGCCCGGATAACCCAATTGAATGAACAGGCCGACGCGGACGCCGTGACCTCGCAGGTTCGCGCACGCGCGGCGGGTCTGATCGATGGTGATCCCCTTCTCCATCGCGTCGAGGATCTTCTGCGAGCCCGATTCGGCGCCCATCCAAACCTCGGCGCAGCCGGCGCGGCGCAAGGCTTGCACCGCGCCCCGCGTCATCAGATCGCAGCGCGACTGCATCTTGAACGGGATGCGCGCGCCGAGCGTCTCCACAGCTTCGGCGAACCGTTCAGTCCATTGGGCCGAGAGCGCGAAGATGTCGTCCGCGAACCAGATGTGCTCCGGGGCGAGGGTTCTCTTGAGGTGCAGCATCTCGGCGGCGACGTGCTCCGGCGAACGGAAATGGTAGTGGTGACCGTAAACCGGCTTTGAGCACCAGTTGCAGCGGTAGGGGCAGCCACGGCTGGACACCATGTTGAGCGAGAAATAGCCGTGGGCCTGGGTCCAGGCGCGGCGATAGGCTTCCACTCCGACCAAGTCCCAGGCGGGCAAGGGAAGCTGGTCCAGATCTTCGAGCAGGGCGCGCGGAGGGTTGATGCGGAGGCTGCGCGTCCCGGGCTCGAGGTAGGCGAGGCCGGCGATGGGGGTGGTCCCGGCGCCGCGCAGGAGCCTCCGGGCGGTTTCGAGCAAGGTCGCTTCCACTTCCCCGAAGATGACGAAACCGGCGCCGTTGCGAAGGTAGTCGATGATGTGGTCCGTGGCATCCGAACTGTTGACCACCACCGGGACGCCGGCTTCCCCGGCGGCCCGCGCCATGAAGTAGGCCACCTCGCGGTTGCGGGTCAGGCACATCTTGGTGAGGAAGTTGAAATTGTCCTCGCACAGGGCTACCAGGCGCGGGCGATGCCGTTGCAGAGCTTGGTAGAAGGCCTCCTCGCTGTACTCGAGAGTAGGGTCGAACAGCGCCACTTCGAAACCGTCGCGGCGAAGAACGGCGGCGGCGAGCAGCGTCTGCAGCGGTGGATAGGGCTGCATCTTGCGCGTCTGCTTCCGGTCGAAAAACAGATGGTTACAGTGCGCTAAGAGTATGTCAGCCATGCGGCTTATTGCAGGGCGATGGTCACCGGATCGGAGATGGCCGCGTCGCTCATCTGGACCTGCACGGGAGCGGCGGCTCCGGTCACTCCGCCCGGCACAACCACGTTAAGCTGGTAGACTCCGACGAATTGAGACGAGAGCCCGGCCATCGACACGGTACCGGGCTGGGCGCCGATGAGGACCGTAACCGGATTCGCGGTAAGCCGGGGTGTATCGCCCGGGAGCATTCCGTCCGCGATGGCAGGGGTTACCGGTCCGAGTCCGGTAGCGAACAGGGTGACGGTATCGCCCGCCGCCGCCGGATGGGAAGAAATGCCGGGTATGGCTCCCGCTGGCGCGACCAGCGAGCCGTCGGCGTTGGTGGCGATCGCCTGCAGCGTCCCGAGGTTCAGGCTGAACAGGGCGGGAGCGAACTGGCTGACCACTACGGATTGGGGCGCGGAAGACGCTCCGCCGCGGTTGACGACGACGTCCGCGGGGCCGGCGGCGACGCCGAAGGGAACCTGCGCGTTGATTCGTCCGGCGGACACGAGCACGAGCGGCGCCGCCGTTCCGCCGATGGTGACCGAGGTCACGTCCCCGAGGTTGGTGGACAACGGTATCGAGTTTGCGCTGGATAACCCGGAGGCCAGATCCGTGCCGAAGATCGAGATGAGAGATCCGGGCGCGACTCCCATCCGGCTCGAGCCCCCTCCACTGACCACGCCATTCGATTGAATGGTCGGCGTCTGAGCGAAACTGACGGATGCAATCAGCAGGACACTACCGCAAAGCGAAAGCTGTCGCGTGCACATACCTTATATGTTCTCAAAAAGTACGGCGCTTGGGACGGCGGGTAGGGCTTTTTAACAACTGTTTATTTACGCCGGGCTATTCGTGCCGCAGCGCGACCACCGGGTCGAGCCTTGCCGCCTTGTTCGCCGGCCAGATCCCGAAGAACAGGCCCACGCCCACCGAGACGACAATACCCAGCGCGGCAGCCCACCAGGGAACGGCCGCCGGCAGAGAATCGAAGACCAGCCTGGTGGCCAGCGAGATGAGCCAGCCGAAGAGGATCCCGGCGAGTCCGCCCAAACCGGTGAGGACCGAGGCTTCCAGCAGGAACTGAATCACGATGTCGCTCTTTTTCGCTCCGATGGCCTTGCGCAGGCCGATCTCGTGGGTGCGCTCCGTCACTGAAACCAGCATGATGTTCATCACGCCGATTCCGCCGACCAGCAAACCCACCGAACTGAGAGCCACCATCACGAGGAAGGTGATCTCGGTGATCTGGCGGAAATCGGCCACCATCTGCTCGGCCGTCGAGAGGGCGAAATCGTCCGGCTTGTTGAACGGCACGCGGCGGTCGATGCGCAGGATGGTCCGGACTTCGTCCAGCGCTTTCGGCATCTGGCCGTCGCGCGCGGTGACCACGATCGCGTTTTCGCGGGCGTTCGGGTACATCTTCTGCAAAGTCCAGTAGGGGAGCAGGATGCGGTTATCGCTGTCGCCGAAGAAGGAGGCCGCCGGCCGCAGCATGGCGCCAATCACCTCGAACTGATGGCCATCCACCAGGATCGACTTGCCGATGGGATCGAGGCGTCCGAACAGCCCCTTTTCGATATCGGCGCCGATCACGGCGACGGGCATGCGGCGCCGGCTTTCCTGTTCGGACAGGAAGCGGCCGCGGCGGAGCTCCACCTGGCCGCCGTTGGCGTAAGCCTCCTCGACGCCCATGAGATTGACGTCGAACATATCGTTGCCTTGATACCGGGCGCGGATGAAATTGCGATTGGCGAAGAGCATCGGCGAGACTTCCAGAGTCGCCGGCGACCGCTCCCGGATGTGGACGACGTTGTCGTACGTCAGATTTTTCCGGACTCTCTCCTCCGGGCTGAGGTTGGTCACGCGCACTCCGACCGGAAACCTGAAGATGATGATGGAATTGGGCCCGAAGCTCCGCAGCACGCCGGTGACGGTGGAATCGAAGCCGGTGAGGATGGCGCTGACCCCGATGATGGTTCCCGTCCCGATGATGACGCCGAGGACGGTGAGCAGCGCGCGCAGCTTGTGGCTGCGGATCGACTGCAGCGCGAGCACGATACCGTTGAGAAACGCCAGCCGGCTCATCGCGTTATTTCTCGGCCCGCAAGGCCTCGATCGGATCGAGGCGCGCGGCCTGCTTGGCGGGATAGATTCCGAAGAACAGGCCGACGATCACGGACAGCCCGACGCCGGTCATAACGGACGACCAGGGCAAGACCATGGGCACGGGAGTGGTACTGCGGACCACCATGGCGATCGTCCACGAGGCGGCCACGCCGATCAGCCCGCCCGCGCCCGCGAGCACGGCTGACTCCACCAGGTACTGATTCAGGATGTCCCTGCGCCTGGCGCCCAGCGATTTGCGGATGCCGATCTCGTGGGTGCGCTCGGTGACTACGGCCAGCATGATATTCATGATCACGATGCCGCCCACGACCATGAACACGGATACGATGCCGACCGCCATGGCCGCGATGGTGGAAGTGAGCCGCTCCCAGAGGCTGACAAAGGTCTCCGAGGCGAACAGTGAAAAATTGTCGTCGCGTCCGGGCCCCAGATGCCGGAAGGACCGCAGGAGGACGCGGACTTCGTCCTGGGCTTCGTTCAGGCGGCTTTGATCGACGGCCTTGGCGACGATGCGGATGCCTTTATGCGAGCCGTAGGTTTTGAAGTAGCTGCCGATGGGGATCATGACGAAGTTGTCCTGCGAATTCCCGAAGACGCTGCCGAGCGGCCGGGCGACGCCCACCACCTGGTAGGGCCGGTTCTCGATTTGGATCGTCTTGCCAACCGGCTCGATGCCCTCGAAAAAGCGGGTTCGCAGGTCGCTGCCGATGAAAGCCACCGGCGCATGACGGCGCGCTTCCTCGGGGGTGATGCTGTGGCCGCTCTCCACCTGCACATTGTTGATGACGGCGATGTCCTCGCTGACGCCCTGGATGTCGACGCCCAGAGTCGAGGTCCGCAGGTAGGAGACGCGGGCCGGGCGGGAGGCTGTGATTCCGATGGCTTTGACCAGTGTCGAACGGGACTTGATGAAGTCGTATTCTTCGGGCTTGATCTCCGGATTCCGCTTCTGCATCTCCAGGAACTTCTTGGGGTCCCAGGGTCCGAACCAGGCCATGCGGACCAGACGAAAGCCGTCCGATCCCATGTTGGAGACTTTCTCGGCCACATAGACGTTCATGCCGTGAATGAGGGCGGTGACCCCGATGAGCGTGGTGGTGGCGAGAATGATGCCGAGCAGCGTCAGGAAACTGCGGAGCTTGTTCTTGCGCAGCGAGTCGAGCGCGATGAGTGTGGCCTCCCAGAAGGCGCCGCTCGGTCGAAATTGCGTGCTGCCGGTCAATTCGGATCTCCCTTCGAGACGCAGCGGCGCGCCTGTTTGTTCCCTCTACCATGATGGGCCGCAGTATAATTGCGCACAAGGATGGTCCGATTCGTTCCGAACAACCATGAAAGCCGGCGCAGACCGATCTCGAGAATCAGCTGATGGCGCCAGCCGGCGCGGGCGGTCCCGCCTGCCGCGCCGCGCCGGGAACGAATATTCGAGGGCAGTCGAGCTGGCGGCGGCTTTCCTGCTGCTGTGTCTGCCGCTGGCGGGCCAGAAAACCCACGAATTCTGCGCGCCCTGCCACAGTGAGCAGGCAGCCGATTTCCAGTCCCACAGGCATTTCCAGAAAGGATTGAGCTGCGACGCCTGCCATGGGCCGAGCGTGAAGCATCGAATGTCGACAGGCGCGGTTTCGCCTGACCGCGTGGCCGCTCCCGATGAGGTCCCTGCGCTATGCGGCGGATGCCATGCCGCGCAATTGAAAGAGTTTGCGCCGAGCAAGCACGGCAAGCTGGTGCTGGCCCGATCGAAGGTAAAGGGGGCGAACTGCACAACCTGCCACGGCGTTCACAATCCCCGGACGCCGGCGCAGACGCTGCAGCAGTGCCAGAAATGCCATGCGACGCTGCCGGCTTCGCATCCGGCAGCCGCGCCATCGTCGTGTATGGGCTGCCATGGCCCGCATAGTCTGACGGCATCCAGACGGCCATGAAACGGTCCCGGTCGATTATGGCGATGGTCAGCGATTACCTGGCCATGGCGTTCATCCTGCCGGTTTCGATCTTTGTCGGTTACGCTATCGGCTACATGCTGGACAAAGCTTTCGGTACGAAATACCTGTACCTTGTGTTTCTGCTGGTGGGCATTGCGTCCGGCTTCGTACAGCTCATCCGGCAGATCCTGCGCGACACACGTGACAGCGACAATGGATCCTGAGCGCGCGGTGGGGCGGATGTTTCGTCTCACTCAGTTGATGTCGGCGGCGGGTGTAGCGGCCTATTTCGCCGCCGGAGGCTGGCGCGCGGGTCTGGGATTCCTGCTGGGAGCGCTGATCTCCTACCTGAACTTCCGCTGGCTCAAGCGGACGGTGGACGCCCTCGGCGCACTGGAGGGCGCGAAGACTCCCAGCGCCCGTGTAGCCGTCCTTCTGGGGCTGCGCTACCTGCTGCTGGGCCTGGGAGCCTATGCTATAGTGAAGTTTTCCGAAATCAGCCTGACGGCCGCTTTGGTGGGCTTGTTCATGCCGGCCCTGGCCGTGATCCTGGAAATCCTGATCGAACTTTTTTATGCCCGAACATGAACCGTGGTTGACAGCTCTGTTTAACGATCACCTGGCGGGGGTCGCCAATGCGGCGCTTGCGATGGCTGGATTGAAGACTTCGGAGCGGCCGTGGTCCACGTCGCTGACGATGGAAATTCTGGTGGCCCTGATCATCGTGGTGGTGTTCGCGGTCCTGAAATCGCAGCTCTCGATGGACCGGCCGGGGAAGCTGCAGCATGCTTTCGAGGCCATCTACAACTTTTTGCACAATGAATCGGAAGAGCATGTCGGCCACGACGGGCCCAAGTATCTGCCGCTGTTCGGCGCCCTTTTCATCTTCGTTCTGTTCGCCAACCTGCTGGGCATCATTCCGGGATTCGAATCGCCGACCATGTTCCCGGAAGTCCCCGCCGGCTGTGCGCTGGTGGCTTTCGCCTACTACAACCTGATGGGAATCCGGGAGCAGGGGGCGGGCAAGTATCTGGCCCATTTCGCCGGTCCCATGCCGATCCTGGCGCCGCTGATGATACCGATCGAGATCGTGAGCCATCTGGCGCGTCCGCTTTCGCTTACCATCCGTCTGTTCGCCAACATGTACGCGGGCGAACAGGTTACCATCGTGTTTCTCGGGCTTACTTACCTGGTGGGTCCCGCGCTGTTCATGGGACTGCACGTTTTTGTTTCATTCCTGCAGGCCTACATTTTTGCTCTGATGACCATGATGTACGTGGCGGGCGCCGTCTCCCACGATCATTAATACCGGCATTATCACGCCTCAGTGTGAGCCCGGCTGCAAGAGGATGACGGGAACCACCTCCTGAAGCGAATTTATAAAAGGCAGGAAGAAGAAGGATGAACGCAAAGCGGTTTCTATTTTTGATGGCGGTGCTGGTTTTCGCCACCCCCATGTTTGCCCAGGTGAGCGGCCCCGACGAAGTCAAGAAGTGGGTTGCGATCACGTCCGGTTTCGCCATGGCGATCGCATCCGGACTGTGCGGATTGGCTCAGGCCAAGGCGGTAGCCGCCTCGGCGGAAGCCATGGCGCGGAATCCCGGCGCTTCGGCCGCGATCCGGTTCGCGCTGCTGCTCGGACTGGTGCTGATCGAGTCCCTGGCGTTGTACACCCTGGTTATCATTTTCGCGAAAGTCGTTTAGGCCCGTTTTTTCCGCCGGTTTCGGCTTCCTTGCGTGCCCTCAGGGAAGCCGAAACCGGTAGGCCCCCTCGGTCTCCCGCAAAGTCTTACGCTCCGGCCGTGCAAGCTTGGCAATAGGATTGCTAAAAATCCGCAGGAGTCGAAATTGATGCGGCTTTACGTAGGCAACCTTCCGTTCCAGGCAACCGATTCCGATGTAAAAAATTACTTTGAGCGCGCGGGATTTACGGTCGAGACGATCAACCTGATGCGAGACCGGGTGACCGGTGAGCCGCGCGGTTTCGGTTTTGTCGAGATCGCCGATTCCGCCGCCGAGCAGGCCATTCAGGGTTGCAACGGGCAGGAATTCATGGGGCGACCGCTGGTGGTCAACGAAGCGCGGCCGATGGCGCCGGGCGCCGGGAGATCCCGCCGGTAGCAGCGGTTCGGGCCGCGCGCACAATCGTTTCCGCTTCTTCGGCGGTAGCCGCCAGGGCGGCAATGTGTCCCATTTTTCTTCCGGGGCGCGCCGCCAGTTTTCCATACAAGTGCAGTTTGGCGGAAGGATAAGCGCAGACGGCGGCCCAGTCGGGCTCGCCGTCCCGCCAAAGGTCGCCCAGGAGATTCGCCATGGCCGCCGGGCGCAATAGCTCGGCCGAGCCCAGGGGAAGCCCGCAGACGGCGCGGAGCTGCTGCTCGAACTGGCTGGTGACGCAGGCGTCGAAGGTAAGGTGGCCCGAGTTGTGCGGCCGCGGCGCAAGTTCATTGATCAGCAGCTTTCCGTCGCGGGTGAGGAAGAATTCCACGCAGAGCACGCCGACGACATCCAGCTTCTCGAGGACGCCGCGCGCGATCTCCACGGCTTCCGCGGCGAGGGCGGGAGGCAGCCCGGCGGGGGCGACGGAAACATCCAGGATACGGTTGCGATGGGCGTTGCCGATGGCGCCGTAATGGGCGAAGGCGCCGTCCAGTCCGCGGGCGGCCACCACGGACAGCTCGCGCTCGAAATCGACAAACGCTTCGAGCACGGCTTCCCCGCCGCCGATGGAGCGCCAGGCCTCTTCGGCGTTGTCCTCGAGCCCGATGAGGGCCTGGCCCTTGCCGTCGTACCCGAAATCGGCGGTCTTCAGGACGGCGGGGCGGCCCAGCCGCTGCAGCGCATCGTGGAGATCGGCGGCCGAGCGGACCGCGAGATAGGGCGTCACCGGGAAGCCGGCGCCGGACAGGAAAGTCTTTTCGCGCAGACGGTGCTGGGTTGTGTGCAGGATGGATCCGCCGGGCCGCACGGGGGCGTGAGCGCCCGCTGCCTGGGCGGTGGCGGACGGCACATTTTCAAATTCGAAGGTAACTACCGAGACCGCGGCGGAGAACTTGCGCACGGCGTCGAGGTCCTCGTAGGGAGCGATGATCTCGAGGTCGGCCACCTGCCCGGTGGGAGTATCGGCGTCCGGCGAGAGGGTGTGGACGCGGTATCCCATGCGGCGGGCGGCGATGGCGAACATGCGGCCGAGCTGTCCGCCTCCCAGGACGCCGATGACCGCGCCGGGAAGAATCACGAGAGAGTGGCTTTCATGACGGCGTCCGTCTGCGACGCGCGGTATTGCCGCAGCTTATCGCGCAGCGCGGGCCGGTGGGTGGACACGATGGCGATGGCCAGCAGCGCTGCGTTCTTGGCCCCGGAGGCGCCGATGGAGAGGGTCCCGACCGGAATGCCGCCCGGCATCTGCACGATGGAAAGCAGCGAATCCATGCCTTTGAGCGCGTGCGATTCCACCGGCACCCCGAGCACGGGAACGAGGGTATGGGCGGCCACCATTCCGGGCAGGTGAGCAGCGCCTCCGGCCCCGGCGATGATCACTTCAATTCCGCGGCTCTCGGCGGCGGCGGCGTATTCGGCCATCAACAGCGGCGTGCGATGAGCGGAAACCACTCTCCGCTCGTGCAGCACTTCGAACTCGGTGAGCAGCTCGGAGGCGTAACGCATGGTTTCCCAGTCCGACTTGCTCCCCATGATGACGGCGACAAGCGGCTTTTCGTCCATGCTGAAACCTTACTGCCCTTGCGCCAGCGTGAATCCGGCCTTTCCGTCGAAATTCTGGAGGCCCATGGTCTGGACGATCTCGACTCCGGCGCCGGCCAGGCGATTGAGCACGGCCAGCGTCTGCTGCTGCGTGACGACGCCGCCGCCATCGGCCGTGAACCGGCAGCGGAAGCTGTCCGTGCAGAAAGTTTCGGCCATGCCGTCCGGCCAGACTTTTACGCCGCGGTTGTCGATCATGGTCAGGGTCAGACCGTCGCCGTTGCCGCAGCGGACGCGCTCCTGCAGCTGATCGGTGGAGCGGCTGGGCCAGTAGACCTGGACGTCGATACCGACCAGCTCCCGCTTGGGATCGGTCCGCGTTTTTTCCACGTGAGTTTGGGCGGTATTGCTGGTGGCTCCGGTGTAGCTGGCCGCTTTCAGTTTCTGCGGCTTCTGTCCCACGCGCTCCACTACCGCGCGGGCGAACTCCCGGGTGCCGACCTTCTGCCTGCTGACCGACTCATCGAAGATATCGTAGGTGTGAATGCCGTCTTCGATGGTGCGGAGCCAGGCGTTGTGGACGCGCTCGGCGACGTCCTGCTGGTTGATGTGGACCAGCATCATGACGGCTCCCAGCAGCAGCCCGGAGGGATTCGCCAGGTTCTGCCCCGCCCTGCGCGGCGCCGACCCGTGGATGGCTTCGAACATGGCGCCGTGCTCTCCGATGTTCGACGAGCCTGCCAGGCCCACCGAGCCGGCGATCTGGGCGGCGACGTCGGACAGAATATCGCCGTAGAGGTTCGGCATCACGACGACATCGAATGCGGCCGGCGTGTCCGCCAGCTTGGCGGCGCCGATGTCGACGATCCAGTGCTCGTTCACGATGTCCGGGTACTCGGCCGCGATCTCGTCGAAGACCTTGTGAAACAGGCCGTCGGTCATCTTCATGATGTTGTCTTTGGTGAAGCAGGTGACCTTTTTACGGCCGTGTTTCCGGGCCAGCTCAAAGGCGTAGCGGACGATTTTTTCCGAACCCGGGCGGGAGATCAGCTTGATGCACTCCATGACGCCGGGGCTGAGCTGGTATTCGATGCCGGCGTAGAGGTCCTCTTCATTTTCGCGAACGATAACAACGTCCATGCCCGGGTGCCTGGTGTCGACGAAGGGATGATAAGAGACGCAGGGCCGCACGTTGGCGTAAAGTCCGAGGCGCTTGCGCGCGGTGACGTTGAGGCTCTTGAAGCCGCCGCCCTGGGGCGTGGTGATGGGCGCCTTGAGGAACACCTTGGTCCGCCGCAGGGACTCCCAGGCGCTGGGCTCGATCCCGGCGCTATTGCCGCGCAGGTAAACCTTTTCGCCGATTTCGATGGGCTCGATATCGAGGGCCGCGCCGGCTTCCTGAAGAATGGCGAGCGTGGCGTCCATGATCTCCGGACCGATGCCGTCGCCGTGGGCGACCGTGATGGGGACTTTGGGTGTCATAGAAGGATTTTTCAGTATAGGACATTCGGCGGCCGCCAGTCCCTGTGACACCACATCGGCTGCGCAACGTCACGTGCGGGTGCGCGAGTGTTTCCATTACGGTCCGCGCCGCAATGGCGGGGAAGACGAGGTTCGATCCCAGCGCGCCGGCCAGCGGCCCGGCAGTTCAGGGCCGCCGGCCAGCCGTCCGGCGCGTCCGGCGCTGGCTACTGAATCTGCGCTTGAACCTCGATCCAGGCGGAATTTCCCACAGCGTTCTCGGAACGCACATGATACCGATACGTACCCGCCGCGGGCTTGTCCACATAAGTGGTCACGCCAGCCCCGAGGACTGCCAACGGACCGTAGATGCAGGTCTGGTTCGCGCCTTTTCCGGTCGCAAGACACCGTTCCAGCCGGAACTGGGTTTCGTTGGTCGATCTGTCGACCCAGGCCAGGTTGAGCTGGACAAATTTCTTGTTCTTGCCGGAGCCCGTGTAGACTGCATTGGCCGTCAAGTTAGACGGCGCCGCGGGAGCAGCGGGCGGCGGCGTCAGGACCGTGAGGGTCGCGCTGGCGGAAACGCCGGCGGTGCTGGCGTCAACCGTATACGGTCCGAGAGCGTCCGCGGGCGGCGTCTTGGTCAGCGTAGAGGTACCGGTGGCCGAGGGGCCCAAAGTCAAGGAACCCGGCGAGAGCGTCGAACCCCACCCGGAAATCGCCGTGGAGGACAGCGAGAAGTTTCGGGACGCGCAGGCGATGGAATCGTTGTTCTTCACCGAAACGGTGAAGCTGAACGGCGATCCGGCGTTGACCGACCCGGTGGCGGGCGACAGTGAAACGGTGGGAGGAGCAGCGGTGCAGGGAGGCGTGTTGTAGTTCACGGTGACGTTGAGCGAATTGTCCACGATGCTGTTGACGGTGATCGCCAGGTCGGTGTAAGGATCCACAAAAGTCTGCCCTACGGCCAGAGCCGGGTCCGAGAAGTTGTTGGGGCTGGTCTGGGTGAAATCGAGCAGATCCGTTTTTCCGCCCGGCGTGGCGGCGTCCTGTAAATGGATAATCGCGCCGCTATGGACCTGGGAACCGAGCGCTCCCAGGTAAATGCCGCTATTGGGATAGAAAGCCAGATACAGCCAGGAAGTGGTGTTTCCCGTTCCGCGCTGGATCTTGAGCGCCTTGACGCCGGCGGGCCGGGCATCGTAGCCCTGGACGGTGTACGCCCCGTTGGCGGTCACGGTCTGCACGTTGGCGGAGGTCAGCCAGCCGGTCTGGTTGAGCGCGTGCTGCGCGTTGTAGAAGCCGTAGTTCCAGTTGCCCATCGTGCCGAACAGGTCGCCGTACTCGACGCGGGTTCCGGCGGCACCGACGGGTCCCACGACACCGGTCGAATGGTAACGGCTTCCCGCGTGTCCCATGCCCAGGTTGTGGCCCATTTCATGCGTGCCCAATTCGACGCCGGCGTTACGGCTGCCGATCTGGTCGGCACGCCACCATGTCCAGGAATAGTTGCAGGCTCCGTCCCCCGGGCATTCCGAGCCCCAGCAGCCGATGGTGCCGACTCCGGCGATGGGGCTGCAGCTGCCGTTGTTAGGGAGCACGACCACCACGCGGCTGAAATCCCCATAATTCAGCGCGCTGTCGGCGGCGGCATAGGCAGCCTGGCGTACGGCGGCCGAGTTATCCGAATAGGATCCGTTGGTGTTGGTGCAATAGGAGTAGTTCTGAGCGAGATCGTACGGCCCGAGCACGGTGAGGGCGCCGGTTCCGCTGGAGTTGATCCAGGTCTTGCCGTCGGAATTCTGGGTCCAGAAGTCGCTGATGGAACGGTCAGTTGGGTCTTGGGCGCCGAAGGCATTGCCTAGAAAGACGCCCTTCAGAAACTGCTGCGTCACACCGGAAGGCATGGGGTAGCCGGGCAGGTTCACCAGGATGACGGCGATTCGCTGGGCCCCGGCCGGGGTGCAGGACACGGTCGCTCCGCTCGAAATCAGCGTGCTGGATTCGGCCACGATCCTGTTATTCGATTTCACGCCGGCGGCGGCGATGACGTCGTTGCATTTGGAGCCGGCAACCACGGGGGCGGCGGAGTAGAGATCGATCAGCTGATTTCCGATTTTGATTTTCCGGTTCTCTTTGTGGGAGGAGCCGCCCACGCCATCTTCGACGTAGTAATAGAGCTGGCCCTGCCAGACGCCGCGCGATTCGAGCTGTCCGGCCGACTGCGGAAAAGCGGCCGAGAGGTCCGCCAGCACCTCCGCCGGGAAGGCCAGCTGCAACGCGGTACCCGGTTGGGACGCCATCAGCGATTCGAGAAGCGACTGACGCGCGGCGAAAACAGGAGCCGCCTGCGACCGTGCCTGGGCCTGCTCGGTGGCATTGGCGGTGTAGAGCAATCCTCTTAGCCGCAGAACCTCGGTGTTGAGTCCACGCATACGGGATTCGTCCGGGTTCCCCTGCCCCAACAGAACGGGGCACAGCCCCAACATGAGGACGGCGAGGCGCCGACCGGCTATAGACATTTTCATATTAATTCGATGGTAATGGCCCCCGTACCGGGAAGTATGTATAGGGAATAACCGAACCTGCGCGATAGTTTATCCCAGGACTCTGAGAAAAGAGCTTACGACTTTTCGGCTATAAGTTGTCTCTCTTTGCGACGGAAGCGGATCGTACTATCATGGCTCCTATGTCACCTGGGGAGCCGCGGGCGGGTTGGAGGATTTGGATCCATCTGCCGCGGGCGTTGGCGGCGGCGGTACTGACCTGCGCCGGCGCGCAGACAGGGAAGCCGCCGGATGCGGCGTATACGAGGGGGGCTGCGCTGCACCACGCGGGAGACTGCCGGGCGGCGGTAGGGGAGCTGAAGAATTCGGCCGATCCCAAGGCGCGCATGCTGCTGGCCTCCTGTTACCTGGCTCTCGAAGAGTACAAGCCGGCGATTGCCGCGCTCGACGCCCGGCTAAAGGCATCGGCGGAGGATGTGGAGGCGCTGGGCCTGATCGCCACGGCATACGAGCGCGACGGGAGGGCGGCGGAGGGCGCCAAGCTGCTCGAAGCCTACCTGCAGAAGTACCCCGGCGACACGGCGATCCGGATCCGGCTGGCGAACCTTTACACTTCGACCGGACAAACGGCTCCGGCCGCGAAGGCATTCGAGCAGGCGGCTGCGAGGGCCGTGGACAATCCGGCGGCGGTCGCCGGAATGGGTTTGTTTGCCTTGAGACAGCAGAAGTGGAATGACGCTATCGGGCTGCTGCGCAAAGCGGAGAAGGATATCCCGGGCGAATCCGCGATCGAGGAAGGGCTTGGCGCGGCCTACCTGGCGCTCGACCAGTGCCAGAACGCGATCGAGCCGCTCCAGGCGGCGCAGCGGCTTTCTCCGCTGAACTACCGGATTGCCAAGTCGCTGGCAGGATGCTACCGCAAGCTGGCCCGGTGGAATGAGCTGATCGAGGCGCTGCGGACCGGAATCGAGGCCGAATCGGCCGACACGGAGGCGACCTCCTGGCTGCTCGAAGCGTTCACGGCGGCCAACCGCAAGGTGGAGACCGAGCCGTACCTGCGCTGGGCGCTTTCCCGCACGCCGGGGAACCAGAACGCGCGTCTGGCGCTGGCCAATCTCCTGTTCGAGGGAGGAAAGCTCAAGGACGCGCGGACAGAATACCTGGCGTACATGCAGGGCGGCAAGGCAACGGCTGGAATTCAGCACCGGGTGGCCCGGATTTACGAGGGCGAATCGCAGGCTGGGGAGGCGCGGAAGCATTATGAAGCGGCGTCCGGAGCCTCGGACGCGACACTTGAAATGCATGCCGACCTGGCGCGGGTCTGCCTGAAGGCGGCCGACATGGATTGCGCCCGCGCGGCGTTGAATCGCATTCCGGCGGCGGAATCGTCCGCGGCGGTCAAGCGCATGCGGATCGAGGTGGAGTACAAGGGACAGAAGTGGGAGGAGGTTTTCCGGCTGGCGTCGGAGCTGCTTCCGCAGGATCCGAAGAATCTGGAGCTGGTGAAGGTCGCGGCCGAGTCCGCGCTGAAGCTGAACAAGCTGCAGGAAGGCGTGGACCTGCTCGAACAGGCCGTGGCGCTCAGTCCGGGCGACAAGGCGCTGCGCTACGAGCTGGCGGGCCTGTATTCGGATAACGAATCATTGAACCGCATGAGCCGGGCCACGGACCTGCTGGCCGAGTACATTGCCAAGGATCAGCAGGACGGCGAAGCGTACCTGATGCTGGGAAATTTATACCGCAAGAGCAAGGACCGGGAAAACGCGAAGCTCAATTTCCGGCTGGGGTTCGAGCGGATCGGTTCTCCGGTGCCGCCGCGGCTGGCCTGGGCGTACAGCAGCTACGGCGCGGTGTTGTGGGAAGACGGCAGGCTCGACGAAGCCATGCTGTACCAGAAGCAGGCTACACAGCTCAGCCCCGACGACGAGGTGTCGCAGTATAATTTCGCGCTCATGTGTTTGAAGCAGGGCAGGGAGGAAGACCTGGCGGCGGCGCAGGAAAAACTGCGCGCCCTGAACTCCAAATTCTCAGCCGAGCTGGACGAACAGGTGACAAAATTCAGGAGTTCCCGCAAACGCAAGTAACGGTGCGGGAGAGGGCGGCCGGGGCTCCAAGGACGGCCGCGTTTGATTGCAAGTAGTATAATCGGCTGAATATCAAAAAGGGACGCGCTCCGATGAGAGGGTATGGCTGTTTCTGCCTGTTTGCGGCGTTAGCCTCCGGTGTACCCGTCTGGGGGCAGACCGCGGCGCTCGGCCGGATTTCGCCCGATGGATCGATTCGGTTCGAAGTCATCGAAGAGTTCCTGGTCAACCAGAGCCACAAAATCCGGCTTGTGCCGGAGGGCACGGAAACGCTCGATCCGCAGGCGGCCAAGAAGCTGCCCAGACTTGACCTTTCCCAGGCGGGTCTGATCCGAAACGACGGCGCCGGACACCTGGTCCGGCTGAGCGGGAAAGGCGCCCCCCGGGAATTCGTGCTGCCGGAGAATCTTCAGGCGAAGACCGCCGTGCCGACGCAGTCGGTGATCAGCGGGCTGACGCTCGAGGTGAGCCAGGCGAAGAAATCCAAGCAGCGCGACAAAATCGCTCCGGAAACGGTTTTCGTTTACATAGCCGCCGCCGAGCCCGACCGGGCGGTATACGAATTTCTTTCGCAGGCCTGGGCGTTCCGGGATTTCAACGAGCACCTGTCGGCCATGAAGGGCTTCGCCGAGTCCTTCCCCAAATCAGCCTCGCGGCCGGCCTTTCGCGCGGACCTGGTCCAACGCCTTTCACAGGGTCTGGCCGATTTCGAGAACCGTGGGGCCTGGGACGATCTGCTGGCCGCCAGCCGTTTCGCGCAGATGGCGGCGGGGGCATTTCCGGGCGACGGCGCGCTGGAGAGCTTGCAGCAGAAGATACAATCGCGCATCGCCATGGTGGAGAATTCGATCAGCACGCTGCGCTCGCTGGCGGCATCCGGCTACTGGGACGCATTTCTGGCGCGCTATCCGGCGTTCGAGCCGTATCAATGGTCTTTTCCGGGCGTCATGGCGCTGCGGGAGCGGGCGCTCGAAGAGAGCGCCAGGATCCACGCGCAACGCGCGAGGGCATTCCGTTCGCGGGGAGACCACGAGTCGGCCATCGGTCAGATCCGGTCGGCGCTGTCGCGGAATCCTGGCAATGGAGAGCTGACCAAACTGCTCGAGAGCGAGCACGTGGAGGCCTCGAAAATCGAAGCGCAGCGAAATGCGGCCAGGCGGAAGCGGCTGGCGGCGGGATCGCCGGAGGAAGTCCGTTTCCAGCGGGCGCTCTATAACGCGAAGCGGGCGGTTCAGGACAAGGAATACGCCAAGGCCCAGGAAGCGATCAGGGATGCGGAGCGCGAGAACGCCGAAGCGCCGGAGATTTTGCTGGCCAGGGCGCAGCTTCTGGCGGCGCAGAGCCACCTCGGAGAGGCGCTGCCGCTGCTCGACCGCTACGACCGCATGGTCATCGAGAACGCCGAGCGTCAGGAAGGCGACGCGGTACGGAATCAGGTCCTGTACGAGCTGCGAAAGAAGAAGGAATCGGCCGGCAAAGAGATCGAGGGGGCGATGGCGGCGGGCGAATACGCACGGGCGCGCCAGATGCTGCGGGCGGCGCTGGACCTGGATCCGCGGGACCCGTTCTATCTCTATCGCACGGGGGCTATCGCCGCGGTGTTCCGGGATAACGCGGCCGCCAAACCGGCGCTGGGCGCATACCTGGAACTTTCCAACTCCCTCGACTCCGACCTCAAGACGCGCGACTCGGCTCGCCGCCTTCTCTCCGTTCTGGACGAACCGAAGTTTTCGGAGGGCACGGGCTCGCCGAACTGGTTCTCGGGACGGAAGCTTGCGGAGGGATTGTATTATTGCCCGCAGAGCCTGGCCTTCCAGCTCCCTATCGAGTCGGTGGCGGGGTACAAAACCAAAGTCAGCTTCAGCTGGAAGGCGGGCCGGCTCGACAGCATCCGGACCACGTTCGAGGACGACAAGGGCTCGAAGAATTTTCGCGCCATGAATCCGGCCATCAAGGCTTCCAGCCCCGACGCGGAAGTGGGGAACTTCTATTTCGAGTACTCCGAGGCGGGTCGCGTGCGGAGTGTGCGGACCAGGCGGGGAGCGGCCAAGAGCGGCCCCGAATTCCGCGTTACCCGGACCAAGGAAGGCGTACTGCTGCTGGACGGGGCGGGCCAGCCGCTGGTGACGCTGCCTGCGGACCCGCAAGTGAACACCACGGCCCTGAGCCTGATCGACGGGCCGGCGCTGACGATCGTCAGCGGCAATTCCTTCTTCAATCCATTCATCTGGGACGAGGTGCACTATTTCAGCGCCCGGTATGACGCCGAGGGCCGTCTGGAATCCGCGCGGGAATGGGCCGCCGACAACCTGGTCCGCTTCTCCTGGGAGGGTTTCCGGCTGATGGAAATTCGCGCCTACCACAAGGATTCGGACGCGCCCTACTACCGCCGCAGCCTGAATTACCAGGGTTCGAAAATCATCTCGGAAGACTACACCGGAACCGGAAAGACCGGGCACATCAAGTACGTCTATACCAACCAGTCGCTGCAGCAGGTCAAGGTGGAAGACACGGGCGCGCACGATGGCAAGACCTGGGTGGTCCGGCTGGGCTCGTGATCGAACCATGACTCAAATCGGCCGGTACGAGATCGTCAGGAAGTCCGGGACATACGGGTTGACGTCGCTTTACGACGCCTTCGATCCGCTGATGGGACGGAAGGTTTCGATCAAGATCGCCGAAGAGGCGGAGGGTTTCGAATCCGAGCCGGCGAGGGCGGCGCTGATGCGCGACGGGAAGAATCTGGGGGCGCTCGATCACCCGAACATCGTGCGGGTGCTGGGCTGCGAGGAAAACGCGCCGACGCCATACCTGGTTCTGGAGCACTTCGAGGGGGCTTCCCTGAGCGAGGCGCTGCGGCAAGCCGGACGCATGGACGCCGGGCGCGTGGCGCAGCTCGTGGCGCAGGCCGCGGCGGCGCTCGATTACGCTCACGAGCGGGGCATGGTCCACCGCAACATGACTCCGGAGAGCATCCTGCTGGACGAGACGAACAAGGTGAAGATCACGGCGTTCGACATCGCGGGCAGCATGCAGGCTCTCGAAGGCGCGGATCTGACGGGAGAGGCGGACGTGCTTATGCAGTCGATTCCGTACCTCTCGCCGGAGCTGCTGCTGGGCGACGCGCCGGGACCCGCTTCGGATCAGTTTTCGATCGCGGCCATCGCCTTCCGGTGCCTGATGGGGAAGGCTCCGTTCGGCGGCGAGTCGCCGGTGGCGCACATGTTCGAAATCGCCTTTGAAGCGCCGTCGGCGCTGCAGGAATTGGAGTCCCGGTATCCCGCGGCGGCGGGCAAGGCTTTGGGCAAAGCCCTCTCGAAAAGGCCGGATGAGCGATATGGCTCGTGCTCGGATTTCGCGCGGGCGCTGGAGTCGGGGCTGCTGCGGAAGCCAGCGGGCGCGACCCGGGTGGTGGCAGCGCCGGCGTCCGAACCGGCCGCCCCGAATTTGCCGCCGCCCACCCCTTCCATGGCGCCGGAGCGAGGGGGATCGAAGAAGCTGGCCATCTGGGGCGCGGTCGCGGCCGCGGCGGCGGCCATCGGATATTGGGCCCTGAGCCTGGGGAGCGGCAATCCCAAGCCCGCGCCGGCGGTATCGAGGACGGAGTTGAACGAGCAGCTCAAGAACGCGGCCCGGAGTATTGCCGCGCCAGCGCCACAGGCCGCCGCAGAGCCTGCGCCGAAAGCCAAGCCGCCGGCTGCGAAACCGAAGAAGAAGGCGGCGGCCAAAAAGAAGGAGCCGGAGCCACCGCCTATCGAGCTGAAATTCGCCGAGCCCAAAGTCGTTCAGAAGTGAAGCGCAAGGAGAGACGATGAACAAGATCCTGATCCGGCATCTCAGCGGCGAGCGGGCCCAGCAAGCCGACGAGTTCGCCGCATTCGGATTCCGCGAGCTGATCGTGGGGCGCGATCCGTCGGCGCAGGTGCGCTTCGATCCGGACCGGGACGATCTGGTGAGCCGCCAGCACCTGAAGATCGTGGCCGATCCGAATCTGCCGAACGGGTTCCTGGTGGTGGACCTGCAAAGCCGCAACGGGACATTCATCAACCACCAGCGTGTTTTCGGATCCCAGCGCGTGGGTTATGGCGACATCATCCAATTGGGGCCGGGCGGTCCGGAGATTCGATTTGAGCTGGAACCGCCGCCGGCGGAGGGGATCGGCCTGCTGACGCGTGAAACCACGGGCAGTTTTGGCATGTTGAAGCCGACCCGGGAGAGCCTGCCGCCGCCGCACGGCATGAGCGCGGATTCAGGCGCGCCGCGTCCGGTGGGCCGGGCAACGGTCGAGCGCATGCTCGGCGACGTGTTCACGCGCGTCAGCGGCGAATCGCGGAAAGGGATGTGGATCGGCGCGGCCGCGCTGGTGGCGATTCTGGCGGTAGGTGGCGGCACGTGGATGTTCCTGCGGCAGAGCGCGGCGGACGCCGCAGCCGCGCAGAAGCAGAGCCAGGCAGGGTTGCAGCAGGTGAATGAAGAGCTGGCCAAGAATCCCGCGCTGATCAAGAGCATGCGGGAGGAGATCGCGCGCCTGCAGGAGCAGTTGCGGAATTCGCAGGATCGCAACGACAGCGCGCTGCAGAGCCTCTCGAAATCCATTGCGAAGGTGGATTCGGCTGTTCAGCAGGTGGGCGCGCAGACGAAGCCGGGCGTCCAGGCGGGGCAACCAGCGGGTGAGCGCCTGCAGCAAGCGCCACCCGGGGCTCCGCAGGGACAGCCGCCGGCGCCGGCCAGCGACGAGTTTACTCGCTTGACGGCGGAAGCAACCCGGCTGATCGATCAGAACAAGACGGCCGAGTCGATGGAAGTGGCGCGGCAGTTGATCCGGATGGACGCCAGCCGGTATGAGGGCTACGCTCTCGGGGGCATCAGCGCCTTTCTCGGCAATCAGTACGGAGAGGCGGTGACGCTGCTGCAGCAGGCCTCGGTGAAAGCGCCGCCCGAGCGCCGGCAACAGTACGAAGACCTGGTCAAGCAGTGCCAGCAGGCCATGGCCGGCACGGGGCAGCCGAACCAGAACTGAACGATGGCGGTCTCCACCTCATGATCCAGGCGCTACGCGATCTCGCGGGAAGGCTGCGGAAGGGGCCGCGCCGGGAGTCCGACGCCGCGCCGGGCGGGCTCGCCCGCTTGAAGGTGGAAGGGGCGGCTAGGACCGACCCGGGCCGGGAGCGGGCGGCGAACGAGGATTCGGTCGGGTGGTTCGAAGCCCCGGATACCGCGGCTCTGCGGACACACGGCCGGCTGGCACTGGTGGCGGACGGAATGGGCGGCGCGCACGGAGGCGCGATCGCCAGCGGCCTGGCGCTGAGTATTATCCGGGAACGCTACTTCGCCGGAGGCCGCAGCGCGGAGGCGAATCTGCGGACGGCCCTGGAGGGCGCCAATCGGGCAATCTACCAGCGTGCGCGGCGCGAGCCGGAGCTGGAGGGCATGGGCGCGACCTGCCTGGCGGTGGCGATTCTGGATACGGAAATCCGGGCCGCCTGGGTAGGCGATTCCCGGCTCTATCTGGTGCGGGACGGCGGAATCTACCAGCTGACGGAGGATCATTCGGTGGTCGCCGAGATGGTGCGGGCGGGCCGGTTGACGCGGGAGGAGGCGCGGAATCACGAATCCCGCAACGTGATTACGCGGGCGCTGGGGACCAAGGCAAGCGAGGAGATCGGCGGCTGGCCGGCGGCTTTCGACGCACGTCCGGGCGACCGGCTGCTGCTCTGCTCGGATGGTGTTCACGATCCGCTCGAAGACCAGGAGTTGCTCTGCCTGATGGCGGGCAAGGGGCCCGACCAGGCGGCGGCGGCTTTGATCGCCGGCGCCAATGCGCGGGGCGGCCACGACAATGCGTCGGCGGTGGTGGTGGATTTTCTGGACGCGGCGCCGAAAACGCCGAAGGCGACGCGAATCCTGCAGACACTTCGGGGAGCGCGGTCATGATCGTCGGCCAGAACTACAAGATTGTCGCCGAGCTGGGCGCCGGGGGCATGGGCGTGGTTTATCAGGCGGTGGACCTTACGCTCGAGCGCGAGGTGGCCCTGAAGAAGCTGCGGACCGAATTCTCCCGCAGCGCGGATGTGGCCGAGCGCTTTCTCAAGGAGGCGAAGATTCAGGCGCGGATGAATCATCCGGGGATCGCGCAGCTTTACACTCTGTTCCGCGAAGACGATTCGTTCTACATGGTGATGGAGCTGGTGAGCGGGGCTCCCCTGTCGCGGCTCACGCCCATGCCCTGGCAGCGGGCCGTGTACGTGCTGGGACAGACGCTGGACAGCCTGGAGTACGCGCATTCGCTGGGCGTGCTGCATCGCGACATCAAGCCGGAGAATATTCTGGTCAACGCCAAAGGCGTGGTGAAGATCATGGATTTCGGGATCGCTCACGTGCTCGGCCAATCGCGGCAGACGCGCGAGAAGAGCATTATCGGGACGCCGGAGTACATGGCGCCCGAACGGATCACGGCGAAGGACGTGGACCGGCGGAGCGACGTTTATTCGCTGGGCATCCTGCTGTTCGAGATGATCGCGGGGCGCCTGCCCTTCGAGGGCTCCGAGTTCGAAGTGCTGCGCCATCAGATCGAGACTCCCGTTCCGGCGGTCTCGAGCGCGGTTGCGGGCGTGCCTCCGTTCGTGGAGTCTGCCATCACGAAGGCATGCGGGAAGGAGCCGGCCGGCCGGTTCGAGTCCTGCGCGGCCATGGCTGAGGCGTTGCGGACGGGAGCGTCGGCGGCGCTGGGGGCGGGATGGGAGCGCGGCTTCGCGGCCCAACTGGGGGCGCCGGCGACTCTGGGCGAAGTCGACCAGTGGCGGCGGCGCATCGAGTCCCTGCTGGCGACGGGGGAGATCGAAGTGGCCGGGCACGCGCTGGAGAATGCGTTCGCCGATTTTCCGGAGCACGCGGCGCTGAAGAGCTGCGTGGAGTCAATTGCGAGGGCGCGGGCGCGGCTGAACAGGGAGGCGCCGGCGCGGATCGCCGAACGGGACGCGTTCGTGCGCCAGACGCTGGATGCGCTGCGCGCGCATGAACGCAACGCCGAGTGGCCGGCAGGTTGCGAGCTGGCGCGCGCGGCGCTGGAGCGGTACCCGCGGGTGCGGGCGTTTGCGCTCGCGCTGACGGAGTTCGAGCGGAAATCTGCCGGCCGGTGATTGAGGGGGCACACTTGGTCTGGATCATGCTACCGATGCCCCCGGGACTCGGCACGGCCGCAAGGCCGGCTCGTGGCCGGCGTCAGCTTGGGGTACCCGTCGCGGCGGGCTCGAGCAGGCGCCGTGATCCGCCGGCTGGCTGAATTTCCCGGTCCGGACGATGCTCTGGCGACACTGATTTCTCGCGTCCCGTCAGGTAGCGCCGCGAAAGTCAATTGATTTTAACGAGGAGCCCATGATCCGGATCGCGATATTACTGATCACGGGAATCTGCCAGGCGCAGGATATTCCCGCGAAGGCCGATGAATACGTCATCTCCTTTGTCGCGGCCGGACGGTTACGGGTTCCGTTCTGATCGCCAAAGGCTTGGCTCTATCACCAAGCAGTTAACCGCTACCGCCATCCTGCAGCTTCAGGCGCGGGGCGAACTCGCCATCTTCGATCCGGTGTCGAGGTACATTCCGGAGAGCCCGGCGGCGTGGAAAGACATCGGCATCCGGCGTCTGCTGACGAACACCAGCGGGAGCCACAACTACTACGCCCGTCCATCTGCTGGCGCGTTTCAAAGACCTGCCGCTCGATTTCCCGCCCGGCAGCAAGTTCAGCTATAGTAATTCCGGGTATTCCGTGCTGGGGATGGTGATCGAGAAAGTCTCGGGCCAATCCTACGAGAGCTATCTGAAAACGAATCTTTTCGATCCGCTGGAGATGCGAAACACCGGCTACGATCGCCCGGAGGCGGTGCTGAAATTCCGCGCCAGCGGCTATTCCAACCGCGCCGGAAAGCTGGAAAACTCCCACATCGCGCGCTACGTCGACGACGACCTCTGCCTCATCGTGCTCGGCAACCTGGAGGGCCCCGCCAGCGGAAGAATCGGCCAGGGGCTGGCGGCGATCGTCTTGGGCCGCGAGCCTGCGCAATGACCAGCCGCCGCGAGTTATTCCAGACCGCCGTGGCGGCGTTGGCGGCAAAAACATGGAACCCGGGCGCGGTCGTCCACCTGCTGCCGACCGTGAATCACCATCGCATTCTCTTGAAGGCGTCGTTCGAGCGGCCTCTTGCGGCAGCGCCCAAACTGAGCGCCGGAGGTAAGCTCTACGCCGGACGGCGCAGCGACACGCGCGGGCAGTTCTGGCAGTTCGACGCGGCCGGACTCGAGCCCGCCCGCGGCTACGAGCTTCACCTATTGGACGCCGGCGGCAAGAGCCTGTGCGATCCCTGGACCGTCAAGACGTTTCCCGCGCCATCCGACCGCCCGAAGCGGCTGCGCCTCCTGATCTACTCCTGCGCCGGCGGACACGACGCGCTCCGGCAGCCGGACGGGCGATCCTGGTTTTTGCCGGCCGCCGTCCGGGCCCGGCTGCTCGACCGCGGCCTGTCGTTCGCTCCCGACGCGCTAATCGCCAACGGCGACCACGTCTACTGGGACCTGCTGGCGCCGCGCGCGTCGAAGAACCTGGGGGCATCGCCGGAGGGCGTCGCCTACGCCGGCCGCTTCGACCGCTCGCTGCCCGTGCTGGGCACGCCCAATGAGAATTCGTTTCTTCGCGCCACCGGTCCGCAGATCCTGCCGCTCTACGGGACGCGCTGCCGCTCGACGCCCGTGTTTTTCCTCCAGGACGATCACGACTATTTCGACAACGATGAAGCCGACGACCAGGTGGTGACGTTTCCCCCGGACCACTTCATGCTGCAGCTGGCCCGGGCCACGCAGCGACTCTACTATCCGGAGTTCCTGCCCGATGCGGAGCGGCCCGCCGGTTTGCCTGGCTCGTCGGCGGCGGACCGGCCGCCCGGCGTCTCGGAAAGCTTCGGGACGCTGCGCTACGGCAGCCTGGCGGAACTGCTGCTCTACGAAATCCGCCGCTTCCAGACCCTCACCGGTCCCAGCGCGGTGTTCGTACCATCGGTCGTCGAGCAGTGGCTCAAAGCGCGCATGGCGGCGGGCGGCGTGGACCATGTCGTCAGTATTCCGTCGAATCCTCCGGGCTGGAGCGCGGGCAAGTGGGGCGAGTGGTATCCGGACCGGCTCGAACCCGGCGGCAAGCTGGGCGTATCGAAACCCAAGCCGTACTGGCAACCCGGATGGCGGGCCCAGCACGACCGTCTGCTGCAAGCCGCGTCCGCCATGCGCTCGCGGATACCGCTGTTCGTCAGCGGGGACCTGCACAGCCTGGCCGAGGAGCGCATCTTCCGCACCGGCCGCATCGACCTGCGCGCCAATCCGGTGGTGGCCGTGCTGCCCGGCCCGATGGGCACGAGCGACATGGGCTGGCCGTCGGCCTTCCGCGGAGTGAAGGCTGCGCCGCCGGTAGGACTCGAGGTGGAGCAGGGCCTGGAGCCCATCGAGCAGAACGGGTTCACCATCGCCGATTTCTCGCCGGAATCGGTGGAGCTCCGTTTCTTCCAATGGAACCAGAAGCAGCAGCCCGTTTCGGCAATCGACACGCTGGAGCCGTTCCGCGTGACGACCCTGAAGAGGCCGGGCTAAATACGGAAACATTCCACCCTTCTCTTGTTTTAAACTTTCACCCGGCGCCGCGCGTCTCTATGATAGATTTAGATCTGGAACACCTGGAGAATGGATCTGACGCCTTTGGCTGCCTGGGCATTTCTGCAACTCAATGTTATTGAAATGGTTAGCCGTTCCACGCCGCTCGGCTACGGCGTTCTGATCCTGCTGGTTCTCCTGTCGTTGATGTCCTGGGCCATCATTTTCGCCAAGTGGTCGGCTTTTCGCCGGGCGCGCGAGTCCAACGCAAGATTTTTGAGGGCATTCCGCAAATCTCCGGGACTGGACGGCATCGTGGCGGCCAGCGAGCAGTTCCGTCCGGCGCCTCTGGTGGCCGTCTTCGATTTCGGCTACGCGGAGATCCACCGCCAGGTGAAATCCCGCGGGACGGTCCGCAACAAGCTGTCGCTCGAGCGGTCTCTACAACTCGGAGTGAGCGAGGAGCTTTCGAAGCTGGACCGCAACCTGAACTGGCTGGCCACCACGGCGACGGTGGCGCCGTTTATCGGACTGCTCGGAACGGTGGTCGGCATCATCCGGGCGTTCAACGAACTCGGGCAGGCGGGCAGCGCGAGTTTGCGCGCCGTCGGGCCGGGCATTTCGGATGCGCTGCTGGCGACGGCGGTGGGGCTGTTCGCCGCCATTCCGGCGGCGGTGGCCTACAACTACTTCGGACACATGCTCAAGGAAATCGGCGCGCGCATGGACGATTTTTCCATCGAGTTCCTGAACATGACCGAGAGAAGCTTCGAGGAGTAGCCGGGTGGCCTTTTCAGCCAACGGGAACGGCGGCGCCGGACGCGGACGCGGGCGGTTTCAGGCCGGCGCGCTGTCTGAGATCAACGTCACGCCGTTCGTCGATGTTCTGCTCGTGCTGCTCATCATTTTCATGCTCACCGCGCACGTGATGGAGTCCGGCATTGAAGTGGATGTGCCTACGGTGAGAACGACCAAGGACACGACCCGCGACCTGCCCATCGTCAGCATCACGAAGACCGGGGACGTTTATCTGGGCGAGAAGGGGATCAATCTGAACGAGCTCGGCGCGACCGTACTGAAGCAGTACGGAAAGCAGACGGTTTACGTACGCGCGGACAAGACGACGCCGTTCGAGGTCGTGGCGCAGGTGCTGGCGGAGCTGGGCGAATCCAAGATCGGCACGGCGGTGGTGACCAAGCCGGAAGACACCAGCCGGAGACGCCGCTGATGCCCTACGCCGACGCCTTCGAAGAGCGCGAGCCGCTCGGCAAGCCCGTGCTGGCGTCGCTGGCGCTGCATGCGGGCGTGGTTGCCGTCCTGATTTCGGGTTCGTTCCTGAAGTTAGGCACGACCGAGCGCTGGGGCGACAAGGAATCGATGGGCGGCTCGGTGGCGGTGAGCGCCGTCTCGAAGATCCCGATGGTGGCGCGCTCCGGAACCGTCAATCCGGTCGCCAACGACACCGAATCGCAAGTGCCGCAGGCGCCGCCGAAGCCGAAGGCGGTTCCCAAGGAGAAGGCGCCGGCGCCGGACGCGATCCCGCTCAAGAGCCGGTCCAGTCCGAAGAAAAAATATTCCGAGACGTCCGCCAGCACGCAGCGGTATAGCGCCGCGGAACCGCGGTCCAACCAGGTGTACAGCAGCTCGGGAGCATCCATGGTGTCCCCCATGATGGGGCTGCCCGGCTCAGGCGGGGTCGGGATCGGCAAAGGGACTCCGCTAGGCGATCGCTTCGGAGCATACGCCGCGCTGTTGCAGCAGCTGGTGGCGCGGAACTGGAAGACGCAGGACATCGACAGCCGGCTGCGGACGGCGCCGCCGGTGATCATGAACTTCACGATTCTGAAGGATGGCACAATAAGAGATATCCGGGTGAAGACGGGAAGCGGCAACGTTGCGCTCGACCGGTCAGCCGAGCGGGCGCTGTATGACGTCGGCAAAGTGCCTCCGCTGCCCGCCGGCTACGAGCGGGACAAGGCTGAAATCGAATTCTGGTTTGAACTAAAGCGATGACTCATAAAAACCTGCTTGCCGTATTCGCCATCGCCGCGGCGGCCGTGCCGGTCCCGGCCCAGGAAGTCGTTATCAAGATCACCGGCGGCGAGAAGCCGTCCATCGCCATTCCGGATTTTCGCGGCGCCGGCGATTCGGCCCGGGTCATGAGCGTGTTCAACCAGACGCTGTTCGCCGACATTCAGGACTCCGGCATTTTCAAGATGGCCGCCAAGAGCATGTATCCGCTGGTGGTCCCGCAGCAGCCCTCCGATTTTCAGCCGCCCGGACCGAACACGCCGGCCCGCCGTCCGCCATGGCTGACCGACTGGTCCGCGCCGCCCACCAGCGCCAAATACCTGGCTTTCGGGTACGGAGCCTCCCAGAACAGCCAGCTTGTGCTCTCCGGCTGGCTGTTCGACGTGGAGCAAGCCAACGTCGCGGGGGCGCAGCTGACGGCCAAGCGCTACTTCGGCTCCATCGACGAGAACGGCGCGCGAAAAGTAGCGCACGAGTTCGCCTGCGACATTCTGAGGAAGTTCAACACGGAGTGTCTCTACGGCACTCACATCTATTTCGTCTCGGATCGATCCGGGCATAAAGAGATCTGGTCGATGGAAGCGGACGGATCGAACCAGAAGCAGATCACTCATTACAATTCGGTGACGATTACGCCGGGAGTGTCGCCGGACGGCACCAAGCTGGCGTTCACTACCTTCGCCAAGGGGAATCCTGCTATAGTTGTTTTCTCACTGGAAACGGGACGCCAGCTGTTGTTCTACAACCAGAAGGCGTCGCTCAACGCGACACCGAATTTCACCCCCGACGGGAAAAACATTCTGTACGCGTCCTCGGCCAGCGGGTACACGAACATCTATATGGCAGATCTCGACGGCAGCCATTTTAGGCCGGTCTCGCAAACCCGCAAAGTGGAAGTCGAGCCCAAGGTCAATCCGAAAAACGGCTCCGATCTGGTGTTCTCCTCGGGCCGGTCGGGGCCGCAGCAGATCTGGCGGATGCGGCTCGACGGCACCAGCGTGGAGATGCTGACCACGGGCGAGGGAGACGCTTCGAATCCCTCCTGGCACCCCAACGGGGAAATTATCGCCTTTTCGTGGACGCGGGGATTCGAGCCCGGGAATTTCAACATCTTCCTGATGGACGTAGCCACCCGCCATATCGACCAGCTGACGCACGGCGCGGGCCGCAACGAGAATCCGAATTTTGCGGCGGACGGGCGGCATCTGGTCTTCTCGTCCAACCGCAACGGAAAGATGCAGATCTTCACCATGCTGGCCGATGGAACCGAGGTCAAACAGCTCACCACGCAGGGCAGGAACGAGATGCCGGTCTGGGGAAAATAAGTTTTGGAGGACAGAATTGAGTAAGAGAAGAAGCGCTACGATTTTACTGAGTATGATGCTGCTGACGCTGGCGGCGGGCTGCAAGAAGAAGGCGCCGGTGGCCACGGCGGCGCCGCCCCCGCCGCCCCCGCCGCCGGTGACGGAAACCGCGCCGCCGTCCAAGGCTCCGGTGATCGCGCAGTTTACGGCCGATCCGAGCTCGATCGACCGCGGGCAGTCGGCCACGCTGCGCTGGTCGGTGAATGATGCGACGTCGGTCACGATCGAGCCGGGTCTGGGAACGGTGCAGAGCAACGGCAGCCGGCAGGTATTTCCCAGCAACACGACCTCCTACCGGTTGACGGCGACAGGACCGGGTGGGAACGCGTCGGCTTCGGCTACCGTCAATGTGAACGCGCCCGCGCCGCCGCCGCCCACGCCGCCGGCGGACAAGAAGCCGTTCACCAGCCGCGTGGATACGGAAGTGACCGACGCCTATTTCGATTACGACAGCAGCGATATTCGGGAAGACGCCCGCAGCGCGCTCACCCGCGACGCCGATTCGCTGAAGGCGATTCTGCGCGATTTTCCGAGCAACAGCATCGTGGTGGAAGGACATTGCGACGAGCGCGGGTCGGCCGAATACAATCTTGGACTCGGCGACCGGCGCGCGACAGCGGCCAAGGAGTTCCTGATCCAGCTGGGCGTTCCCGGCGACCGGCTGAAAACCATCAGCTACGGAAAGGAACGTCCGCAGTGCAACGACTCGAACGAAGGGTGCTGGCAGAAAAACCGCCGCGCACACTTCGCCGCGGGCCAGTAAAATAGGCATAGAGACCGGGGCGGAGCGGTTCCCGTTTCGCCCGCGGTTTTGCCGGGGAGATCAGATATGCGTTTTCGTTCGTGCTTGTTGAGTCTTTTGCTCCTTCCCACGCTCGCGCCGGGGGCCAGCCGGGAGATTGTGGAATTGCAGCGCGACGTAGCCACCCTTCAGGACCAGATCCGGGCGCTTTCGAGCGGCACCAACGAAAAGCTGACCGCCATTACCGTCCTGCTGCAGCAGACGCTGGAGGCAACCAACAACACCAGCAAGTCCGTAGCGGTGCTGGAATCGCGCGTCAACGACCGGCTGGAGAAGCAGACCGCCAGCGTGGGCCAGCCGGTCGCCGTGCTGGGCGCCAAGGTCGACCAGATGAGCAACGACTTCGTCAGCGTGCGAAACGCGCTGAGCGACATGCTCGCCCGCATGGGCAAACTGGAGCAGCGTCTGGTCGATCTGGACAACGCGATCCGGACGATCCAGGCTCCTCCACCGGCTCCCGGCGGGGGGGCGCCCGGTCCGAGCGGCGCGGCGGCGATCCCTTCCGGGCAGTTGTACGACAACGCCATCAAGGACATGATGACCGGAAAGCCGGACATGGCGTTGCGGGGATTCAACGACTACCTGCAGGCTTACGGCGACACCGCCAACGCGCAGGACGCCCAGTTTTACATTGGGCAGATTCACTACGATCAGAACGATTTACCGAGCGCGCTGAAAGATTTCGACGCGGTGCTGGAGCGCTACACGTCCAGCACGAACGACACCCGGGCTCCCGATGCGCTGCTGATGAAGGGCCGCACGCTGGTCAAAATGGAGCGCCGGAACGACGGTGCGAAGGAGTTTCGCGCGTTGCTGTCGAAGTATCCGCACCACGCCCTGGCGAAGACCGCCTGCTCCGAATTGAAAGCCCTGGGGCTCTCCTGCTCTGCATCGGCGCCGGCGCCCGTGCGGAAGAAAAGAGCCGGCGCCTGATCCAACGTATCCACATGGCATTTACGGTGAACGGAGAGCTGGTAGACGACTCCCTGGTGCGCGCGGAAGCCAGCGCGCTGCGGCCGCGCTACGAAGAGGTGGCCCAGGGAATGGATCCCATCGAAGCGGAAATGCAGCTTCGCGAGTGGTCCAAGGAAAACGTGATCGAGCGCGTGCTGCTGCGCCAGGAAGCCGCCGCCGACCCGGAGCCGATTCCGGCCGAGGCGCTCGAACAGACTCTGCAGTCGATGCGGGCGCAGCCTGATGCGAACGAGTCGGAGATGCGCAAGGACGTCGAGATCCGGATGCGGGTGGACCGGCTGCTGGAAAAGATCACCAGCAAGGTGGCGCCGCCGAAGCATAAGGAGCTGAGCGAGTACTATCGCAAGAACAAAGAGCAGTTCCGGCGCCCGGAGTTGATCCATGCGGCCCACATCGTCAAGAACGTGGGGGAAGGCGTGGACGAGGCAGCGGCGCAGGCAGCCATTCAAAAAGTGGAAGAGGAGCTCAAAGGCGGCGCCGTCTTCGAAGAGCTGGCCGACCTGCATTCCGACTGCGCCGGCAACCGGGGCGACCTGGGCTGGGTTCCTCGCGGCGAAATGGTCCAGGAGTTCGAGGACGTGATCTTCGCGCTCAAGGACAATGAGGTCAGCGGGATTTTTCGAACGGTCTTCGGCTTCCACATCGCCAAAGTCTACGGGCGCAAGCCGGAGGGCTTCACCGATCTGTCCGAAGTGCAGTCCTCGATTCAGGAAGCGCTGCACCGGCAGAAGCAGGAGCGCGCGGTAGAGAATTATCTGGACCGGCTGAAGGCCAAGGCGGTCATTCAAGAGCTTCCGCGAAAGGCATGAAACCTCCGAATCCGTGCTGCGTGCCCAGTATCGCGCGCGCGGTTCAACTCGAAACCTCCAGAAGAGTCTCGGCGGAAAGGCTCCGGGCGACGGCGGGTTCGACCGCGGGGATGATCAAGCTCGACGGCGGTCCGTTTCTGATGGGCACGGAGAACAAGGAGGGCTTTCCGGCGGACGGCGAAGGGCCGATCCGTGAAGTGCGGGTGGATCCGTTCTACATGGATACCTACCCGGTGACCAACGAGCAGTTCTCCGAGTTCGTGGCCGCGACCGGATACAAGACGGAGGCCGAGCGCTTCGACTGGTCCTTCGTGTTCCAGGGACACATTGCGCCGGAGGACTACGGGAGGCTGGTCGAGGACACGGTGCGGGCCGTCTCGTGGTGGTGCAAAGTCCGCGGCGCGTACTGGAGGAGGCCGGAGGGTCCGGATTCGAGCATCGACTCACGGTCCGCTTATCCGGTCACCCACGTTTCCTGGAACGACGCGTTCGCATACGCTCAGTGGGCCGGCAAGCGGCTGCCTACCGAAGCCGAGTGGGAATACGCCGCGCGGGGCGGCCTGGAGCAGAAGATCTATCCCTGGGGTGACGAGTTGACGCCCGGGGGACGGCATCTGTGCAACGTGTGGCAGGGCGAATTCCCGAATCACGATACGGCCGATGACGGCTTTTCCGCTCCCGGTCCCGTTCACTCCTTCCCGCCGAACGGGTACGGATTCTACACCATCACGGGCAACGCCTGGGAGTGGTGTAATGACTGGTTCCATCCGAGCTACCACGTGACCGCCACCCGGATCAATCCGGTTGGCCCGGCGGAGGGTGGCGCGAAAGTGATGAAGGGCGGATCGTACCTTTGTCACAAGTCGTACTGCAACCGGTATCGTGTGGCGGCAAGAACGTCGAACACGCCGGACAGCTCCACCACCAACATCAGTTTCCGTTGTGTTCGGGATATTTGAGATACCCGGACGGCGCCGCGCCGGCTTTCTCTCGCAGGTAATCAACAGGAACGCCTTGCAAGGCTCTGTGCTTGCCCTGATAATAGGTGTGGTCTTTCATGCTCTACTCGCGGTCGACCGAGTACGCGATTCGCTCCTTCGTCTACCTGGCGCGAATTCCGGATGGCGAGTTTGCCATGGTCCGGCGCATCGCACAGGACGAGAAGATTCCAGCCCACTTCCTGGCGAAGATTCTGCAGGACCTGACGCGCAAAGGCCTGTTGCGCTCGAACAAAGGTCCCTCCGGCGGGTTCTCGCTGCGGATTCCGGCCAGCCAGATCCGGCTGCTCGATCTGGTGGAAGCCATCGACGGCAAAACTCTGGCCGACTCCCTCAACCAGACGCCCTGGGCGCTCGATTCCTGGAAGGACCTGCATTCGCGTATCATGGATTATTTGGAGTGCAATACAATCGCGGATGTGGCCAAAGCGGTAGAGAGTAAGAAAACGGCCGCGGGCAGATCCAAACGCGGCCGTCGCGCATCAAACAAGAAAAGCTGACATTACAGGCAACAGAAAGAGGACACGAATGGGTCAATCCGTTCTCGTCCCGATGGTGGTCGAGCAGACCTCACGGGGCGAACGCGCATACGATATCTATTCCCGGCTGCTCAAAGAGAACATCATCTTCATGGGGACTCCGGTTGACGACTCCATCGCCAACCTGATCATCGCCCAGATGCTGTTTCTGGAAGCGGAGGATCCGGAGAAGGACATTTCCGTCTATATCAACTCCCCCGGCGGGTCGATCACGGCAGGTTTGGCGATTCTCGACACGATGCGTTTCGTAAAGCCGGACATCGTGACGATCTGCGTTGGCCAGGCGGCCTCCATGGCGGCCGTGCTGCTGGCGGCGGGGACCAAGGGCAAGCGATTCAGCCTGCCCAATTCGCGCATCATGATTCACCAGCCGTCCATGCAGGGCCTGGCGGGGCAAGCCACCGAAATCGACATTTACGCACGGGAAATCCTGCGCATGCGGGAGACGCTCAACAGGCTGCTGGCGGACTCGACCGGGCAGCCGATCGACCGGGTGGCGCGCGATGTCGACCGCGACTACATCATGGGTCCGGAGCAGGCCGTGGAGTACGGCATGATCGACCGCGTGATCAGCAGCCGCGAACTGGCTCCGACGCCGGTTTCGAAAGCGTAAAAGCAGCGCATGCGGCTGAAAGACAAGATCGCCGTCGTTACCGGTGTGGGCGCCGGCATCGGCGAGGCAATCGCGGTCCGCTTCGCCGAGGAAGGCGCCCGGCTCGTGCTGGCCGATGTCCAGGAAAAGGCCGGGAAGGCGACGCTCGACAAGGTGACCGCCATGGGCGCCCGGGCGGTCTTCGTGCAGGCCGATATCTCGAAGGAAGAGAGCGCGCGCGGTATCGCCGAAGGCGCTGTTTCGGCCTTCGGCGGCATCGACGTTCTGGTGAACAACGCCGCCGATTTCACCCAGATGGGAGTGGAACGCGCTGAAGTCTCGGACTGGCAGCGCGTGCTGGGCGTCAACGTGATCGGCCCGGCGCTGGTTTGTAAATTCGCCATCCCGCACATGAAGGAGAAGGGCGGCTCGATCGTGAACATGGCCTCCATGAGCGGCCTGATCGCGCAGGAGGATTTCGCCACCTATAACGCCAGCAAGGGGGCCCTGATCACCATGACGAAGTGCATGGCTCTCGACCTTGCTCCCTACCGGATCCGCGTCAACAGCATCTGCCCGGGATGCATTCTCACGAGCGCGTCTTACCGTGAGATCGAGCGGCTCGGGGTGACGTTCGAGCAGTGGCGGGACCGCGTGGCACCGATGCACATGCTGAACCGGCTCGGCGAACCACGAGAGGTGGCGAACGCTACGTTATTCCTGGCTTCCGACGAAGCCAGCTTCATCACGGCGGCGCACCTGATGGTGGACGGCGGATATACAGGGAAGTGACCGGGACTTCATTGCCGTTTCACCCGTTACGGTAAGATAACCGTTTGATACTTCTTTGGCGGCGCCTCATAGCTCAAGCTGTGTCTATGAGCCAGACGCTCCGGTTCCCGCTGATCTTCCTTGTGTGCTGCGCGGATCTGGCCGCGGCCGATGGTTCCTGGCAGGCACGCATGCGGGATGCCGCACGTCTCGATCAAGCAGGCCGGTACACGGACGCGCAGCGACTGTACGCCGCCGCTCTCGAGGAGGCGCAAAGCTCCGGACAACAGGATCGGCGGCTGGCGGAAAGTCTGAACAATCTGGCCGCGCACTATTTCCAGCGCGGCCGCTACGACGACGCCGAGCCGCTCTATCGCCGCTCCATCGACGTCTGGGGCACTCTCGGCGACACCGGCAGCAGGGATCTGGCGGTCACCATGAACAACCTGGCTGCTCTTTACCGGGCGCGGGGACGTTACAGGGAGGCGGAACCGCTCTACACCGCCGCGCTCGAGCGGCTGGAGAAGACCTCCGGGCCGGCCAGCCTGGAGGTGGCTGCCGGACTCAACAACCTGGCCGAGTTGTACCGTTCGCTGGGACGTTACAAGGAGGCGGAATCGGCCGCCCGGCGGTCGGTGGAGATCTCGGAGATGGTGGACGGAGGGGCCACCTTGCGGACGGCGGCCAGCCTGTTCACGCTGGCCGGCGTGCAGCGCGATCTGGGCCGCTATGGCGAAGCGCTGAAACTGCTGGAGCGGTCGCTTGCGATTCGGGAGAGCGCGCTCGGTCCCGGCCACGTGCAGGTAGCGGCGGCGCTGGGCAACATGGCGGACGTCTACAGCCTGCAGCGGCGTTTCGCGGAAGCCGAGCCGCTGGCCCGGCGGTCGCTCGAGATCCGGGAGTCGGCGCTCGGGCCCGAACATCCCGATGTGGCCGTGGGACTGAACAACCTGGCGCAAGTCCTGCGGCTGCAGGGCCGTTACATTGAAGCCGAGCCCCTTTACCGGCGGGCCCTGGCGACCTGGGAGAAGAGCCTCGGACCGGAGCATCCGAACGTGGCCAAAGGCCTCGGAAACCTGGCCGATTTCTACCATGAGCGCGGGCGCGAGCAGGCGGCCGAGACGCTGCTCGTACGGGCGCTGGCGATCGAGGAAAAGGCGCTGGGGAAGGATCATCCGCAGGTGGGGATTCTGAGCCGAAACCTGGCGGACGTCTACCTTGTGCAGGGCCGGTTCCGCCGCGCCGAAGAGATGCAGAAGAAGGCGCTGCGCATCTTCGAGAAAACGTTCGGCGCCGGGGATCCGATGTACCGTAAGACTCTGGAGGGCTACACGCGCATCGAGGCCATGATCAAAGGACTGCGCTAAGCCGGGCTATCTACTTTGCCAGGCCGCGAAGTTTCAACCAGTCCTCCAGGCGGCCGGGCCAGGTCGAAAGCACGGGATCGGCGGGCGCCAAGCCGACGCCGTGAGGGCCGCGCTCATAAATATGCATCTCCGCCGGAACGCCGGCCTTGCGAAGAGCCAGGTAGAACAGGACGCTGTTTTCAGCCGGCACGCCGCTGTCTCCGGTCGTGTGAAACAGGAATGTCGGAGGCGTCTGAGCGGTCACCTGCGTCTGGTTGGAAAGACTGTGAACGAGCTTCGGATCGGGCTCGTTCCCAAGCAGATTGCGCCGCGAGCCCTGATGAACGTAGGGCGGCTCGAACGTGATCACCGGATAGGCGAGGATCAGGAAATCCGGCCGCGTGTCCGCTTCGAAATGCGTAGCGGCCGTCGACGCCAGGTGCCCGCCGGCCGAAAATCCCCAGATCCCGACCTGGTCCGCCTTGATGCGGTATTCGGCGGCGTGCGCGCGCACATGGCTTATCGCCTGCTGCGCGTCCTGCAGAGGAGCGGGGTGATGATAGCGCGGACCCAGCCGGTACTTGAGCACAAAGCCGGCGATGCCGCGCTCGTTAAGCCAACCGGCGATTTTGCTGCCTTCCTTCTCCATGGAGAGATTCCCGTAGCCGCCGCCGGGGCAGATCACCACGGCCGCCGCCGTCGCCTTTTCGGCCGGCGGCAGATAGATCCCGATGGACGGCTTGTCGCGGTCTTCCGAGCCCAGCGCTCCAGGCGCGCCATCCGGCCAAAGCAGCTCGATTTTCTGTGCTCTGGCTGCCATGCACACGATCAGCAGAGCCATGACCGTGCGGGCCGCGCGAGCCGCCGGACGGGTGATATTCAACTGACCCGGCGCGTACGGATTGGCGTAGCAGTGAATCTTGCCGCCCGCGACTTCACGCAGGCGCCAGCAGGTGATCATCACGATCCGGGCCAGCAGCGCGGCCGCGGCGAATGGTACAGCCCGGTCCATGATGCCAATGTACCGCGCGCCCACCATCTGCAGCAGGGTGAGCGTCAGGACGACGTACATCAGGCAGCCGGCGTGGCAGGTCCAGAGAAGACCGGGCGAGCGCTTCCAGGCCATCATCGCAGAAGAGGCAGGACGCGGTGACTCTTCGAGAAGTGCTCGACCTGGTGACCCCGCCCTAAAATCGAAGAAACTCACGACGCCTCCTCGCGGGCCGTCCGCGGCCACAATGGCTTGCTCGCGTCCACCATACACCAGGCCAGCGCGCCGAGGGTGTACAGCAGGCCCGTCAGATACAGCGGCGCGCTCCAGCTGGAAAAATGTCTGACGATCAGCGCCAGGATGATCGGGCTCAGAATTCCGCCGACCTGCCCGGACGTGTTCATGACGCCGCCGATCAAGCCGGTCTGGTTGCCGCCGATATCGATGCAGGATCCCCAGCTTGCCCCCAGCATCAGATTCGACGACGCGGCGGCGATAGCGATGAGGATGGCGGCGCTCACGCCGTCCTCGACGAAGGCCCCGGCGAGCATCGCGAGACCGGCGCCGAGACAGGAGACAACGCCCACGCCGGCGCGTCCCCAGCGCAGGCCGAAGCGCCGGCTGGCGTAATCGGTGGCGACTCCGCCCACCAGGTCGGCCAGCACGCTGAGCATCAGCGGAAGGCCCGCCAGTATGCCCAGCTTTACGGAAGTGAAGCCGCGAGCTTTTTCCAGATAGGTCGGCAGCCAGGTGATGTAGAAGTAGAAGCCGTAGCTTTGAGTGAAGTAGCTGAGGCAGAGTCCGATGATGTTGCGGCTGCGGAAGAGCCGCAAAAAATCGGCGGCGCGTATCGAGTGAGCGGCCTCGATGCGCCGTCCACCCTCGATCTTCCGCACTTCGGCTGCATTGACCCGCGGATGCTTCGAAGGCTCGTCGCGGAACCAGTAATACCACGCCGCGGACCACACGAACCCGACCAGTCCGAAGACTACGAACACGGCCCGCCAATGCAGATGAACCAGCAGTGCGGCCACCAGCAGCGGCGTCAATCCGCCGGCCAGGTGCGCTCCCATGAAAAAAATGCCCTGGGCCGTGCCCCTTTCGCTCGCGGGAAACCAGCGCGAGAAAGTCCGCGCCACGTTCGGCCACGCTCCGGCTTCCCCGGCCCCGAACAGGAAACGTACGGCCAGCAGGGTTGGATAGCTGAACGCGAACGAGGTAAGAACCGTGAAGCTCGACCACCACACGACGATGCGCGTGAGAACCTTTCGCGTGCCGATGCGGTCGCCCCAATAGCCGGTGGGGATCTCGAAGATGGCGTAGGCCAGCGTGAAAGCGCTGAACACGAAGCTCATCTGGAGCTCGGTCAGCGACAGGTCCCGCATGATCTGCTTGGCGGTGACCGAAATACATACCCGGTCGAGGTAGGTGACGGCGGCCAGCGCCACTCCAAAGGCCAGAACCAGAAACCGTACGCGCGTTGCGGCCGGCCCGATAGTAGGAGTCATGCGCCTACCAGTGTAGTGCGGTCCGGCGCCGAATATCGTCGGCCGGGAGTTTACAGGCTGGCGGGCAGAGGACCGGGCGGGCGCTGGTTCCTTGCCGGATTGATTCTCAGCGGCTTTCTCTGTGCCAGTTTGGGAGGCAGCGCCGCCTGCTCCGGTGGTTGACGGCGTCGGGAACGTAGTTCGCCTTCCTGCCATTCGGAGACGAAAGTCCGATGAGGTCCCAGGTGCCCGTGAGGCCGGATACACCTCCCCCGATCTCCGTCCGGCCGTTTGGCTTCACACAGCACTAGGGAAAAATCCGAGATATTCGACACGTTGATGAGAATGCAATTCGAGAGCCAGTCGGGAGACTTGGATCCGGCGCGCCCAACTCTCCATTTGCTCTTCTCAATCGGAGGACCGGGCGCCGGTGGAAACCCCGGCGAAGACTATACGTCGCACAAGTCCACGGCTTCCGCCAGGGATTTCAGCGGATCGCGAACCGGAATGAATTCGTGCGCTACATAGCCCTGGAATCCCAGCCTGGCGATGGCTTCGGCGACCGCGCGATAGTTGAGCTCCTGCGTGCCGTCGAGCTCGTGGCGTCCCGGTACGCCTCCGGTGTGGAAGTGCGCGATATGCGCAAAATTTTCCTGAATCGTGCGGATCACGTCTCCCTCCATGATCTGCATGTGGTAGATGTCGTACAAAAGCTTGACGCGCGGCGATCCGACACGCTTGATCACCTCGACGCCCCAGGCGGTGTGATCGCACTGATAATCCTTGTGGTTTACTTTGCTGTTGAGAAGCTCGAGGCAAATGGTGATGCCCTTGTCTTCGGCGATGGCTTTGACCCGGTTGAGTCCGATCACGCAGTTCTCGATTCCTTCGGCGTCAGCCTGCTCGCGGCGGTTGCCGGAGAACGTGATTACGTTGGGCACGCCTGCCGCGGCAGCGCGGGGAATATTCTCCCGGAACTGCTGCTCGATTTTGGCGTGATTCTCTTTGCGGTTGAGTCCGTCGGGAATCGTGCCGCCGCCGGTTGTCATGGAGGGGGTGAGACCGAATTTTTTCACGACGGGCCATTCTTCGGGACCGATGAGATCCATCCCCTTGATACCGAGCTGCGCCGACTCCCGCGCCAGCGTCTCGAGCGGGACGTCCTTATAGCACCACCGGCAGACCGATTGCTTCAGGCGCCCCTTCCGGGTAACGGCGGCCAGCGGCGCGGCTGCGACGGGGACGAACGTGCGACGGGTCATGAGAACTATGGTGGGTGAAAGGCAACTCAAAGTCAAAAGGCAAAAGTGGCGGCGCATTGAGTCGGCGTGGGACATGCTGATGCGGCGCGAAATGGGCGGGCGGGCTTCGTGAGCCGAAACACTTTTGACTTTTGACCTGCCTTTTGCTCTATTCGTCCCATGAGCGATCTGAGCCGTATCGGTGTGGCTATCGATTCCGAGCTTCTCGATAAATTCGACGAGCTGATCGCGAAGCGGGGATACACGAACCGGTCGGAGGCTTTTCGCGACCTGATTCGCGACGAGCTGGTCGAGAAATCCTGGGAATCGCCCGACTCGAACGTGGTGGGAACGGTTACTTTGGTCTACGACCACCATGTCCGCCTGCTCAACGAGAAGCTGACCGACATGCAGCATGACCACCATCGCTCGATCCTTTCCACGCTGCATGTGCATCTCGATAATGACAACTGCCTGGAGGTCCTGGTAGTAAGGGGAAAGGCCGGCTCCGTGCGGAAGATCGCCGATGCGCTGATCAGCACGAAAGGCGTGAAGCATGGGCGGCTGACCATCACGACTTCCGGGGTGGAACTGTAATGATCCTGGGTACCGGAGTGGACCTGGCCGAAGTGAGGCGAATTCGCGAAGCGGTGGAGCGGTACGGAGAGCGCTTCGTCAATCGGATTTTCACGGACGCGGAAATCGCCTACGTGGAGCGGAAGGCGAACAAGTACGAGCGCTACGCGGGGCGTTTCGCGGCCAAGGAAGCGGGAATGAAGGCCATCGGGACGGGCTGGAAGCACGGCGTGCGCTGGCAGGATTTCGAAGTGGCCAACCTGCCATCGGGCCGTCCGACGCTGCGCCTGCACGGGGTGGCGGCCCAGATTGCGGAAAAAATGGGAGTGAAATCGGTTTCGCTGTCCATCACCCATACGGCGGAGATGGGGATGGCGCAGGTTATTTTGGAAGGATAGTCGTCCTGCGTCCAAAGCTGAGGCCGGCGCCGCGTTGCGCGTCCTCGAGCTGCTTGGTTTCCCGCCAGGTATAAATCATGCGGTGTATGACGGTGACGTTCGAGAGCACCGCCAGCACCCACAGCACCGGCGCCATGCGGTCGAAAAGACCGCCGATGATCAGCAGCACCACGCGTTCGGGGCGCTCGAGAAACCCTACTTTGCATTTCGGGATCGTGTTCTCGGCGCGCGCACGCGTGTAGCTGACCATCACGGAGCCGGTCATGACGATGGCGGTCAGCACGATGTAGAAGAACCGGTTAATGGTGGCGTAGTAGACGAGGAGGCCCATCAGCAGCGCCAGGTCGGAGTAGCGGTCGAGGACGGAGTCGAAGAACCCGCCGAAGCGCGTGACCCGGTTTGTCTCGCGGGCGACACGGCCGTCCACCATGTCGAACAAGCCGGCGCCGATCACCACGAGCGCGGCCGCCTGGAAGCGTCCGGCGGCGAGCAGGAAGGCGGCCCAGCTGTTAATTACCAGGCCCAGGAACGTGAGCACGTTGGGGTGAATCCGGGAGAGCGCCAGCGCGCGCACGATCTGATCGATGATCTTTCCGCAGACCGTCCCGATCCCGCGCGTGACAGGTATCATAGGCTATTCAAACATCTCGTGAATAGTCGTGAGTTTCAGGATTTCCAGCTCCCGCACGCCGCCGGGAATCTGGATCTTGACAGTGTCCCCTACCTCTTTTCCCACCAATCCCCGGCCGATCGGCGAATTGGCCGAAATCCGGCCCGTAGCCGCGTCCGCCTCCTCGCTGGTGACTAGCGTGAAGGTGATCTCTTCCTCTTTTTTGACGTCTAGAACCACTACCTCGGAACCGAGCCCTACGCGGTCCACGGGAATCTTGGACAGATCCACCATGGACATCTCCGCCAGACGCCGCACCAGCTGGTTGAGCCGGGCATTCACCATTCCCTGGCGCTCTTTGGCCGCGTGATACTCGGCGTTCTCACTGAGGTCGCCATGCTCCCTGGCCCGCCGAATCTCCATGGGAAGCTTGTTATGGAGCTCGTATTTCAGGGTGTCGATCTCGTCCTGTAGCTTCTTCTTGATATCCATCGGACGAAACTATTATAGCGGCTCGAAAGCGGTCAATTCCCGGTGATGACGATTTCCACCGGTTCCAGCGCGCCGGCGCTGATACTGAAAATGTTGTCACCGCGCCGGACGCCGAGTTGGACGGTCACGCTGAAGACTCCGGGCAGATTACGGTCGAGCGAAACCGTGCTCACCACCGTTCCGCCACCGGAAACGGCCGACACCACCGGCTGCGGATCGGGGATGACGATTCCGGATTTGTCCGTCACGCGGAAGTAGATGGCGTTGGTAATACGCGCGCCGGCGCGGTAATCCACGCCGTCGCTGAAACCTTTGACGTATAACGGGGTGATGGTCGCCGGAGTGTTGGAAGGAATACCGTACCAGTAGGGCACTCTGCCCTCGATTCCGGAAATACTGCCGCGGATCTTGACGAAGCCTTCGTACTGGCCGTTGGCCATTCCGGCGCCGGTGAAAGTCACCGGCACGCTGGCGGTCTGTCCCGGTTGAATTGTAACCGTGCCGGCGCCCAGGACGGGAGCGGGCACACCGGAATCGCGCGGCGCGACGGTCAGGGAGTAGCTTTCGGCGGAGGCGCCGACGTTCGAGATCACCAGCGTCTTCGACAGATTCGGATTGGCTCCGCCCACACCGAGGCCGAGGGAAACCGGCGCCACGGCGAAAGTCGACTTCAAGGCGGCGCTCATGTCGAGCAGTCCGGCGCCCGATTCCTGCACACGTGACGTGATCGGAGCGGCTGAATTTATCAGCAGCGATCGATACTGCGCCGCGGTAAGTCCGGGACGCGCGCTCTTCAGAAGCGCGGCCGCGCCGGCGACCAGGGGAGCCGCAAAGCTGGTGCCGTCGGTGATGGTATATCCCGACTGGCCGTATAACTCCCCGCCGGGAGTCGTGGTCTCGGCGGCTGTGTAAAAATCCGTTCCTACCGCAACCAGGTCGGGTTTGATGGACCCATCTACGTTCGGACCTTTGCTCGAGAAATCCGCGACTCCATCGGAAAAAGCCGCGATCGAAGCAATCTGGAAGCTCATCTTCACAACCAGGTCCGGATTGGCGGCGATCCGCTTCTTGAGGTCCAGACCGTCGGAGTTGAAAAGCAGCAGGGCCGGCAGTGTAGCCGTGCCGACGGAATATCCGGTAGCGAAATCGAACGGGCGCTCCGGCCGGGTGTAGACCAGGGCGCCGATGGCGCCGGCGTTCCCGACGTCGTTCAGCTTCGTCTCGAAAGTGCACCCCCCGTTGGCGGGGCTGCGCAGTATGAGCGCCACTTTACCCGTCAAACTGCCCAGAGGAAAAGGAAGACATGCTTCGCCGTCTTCATCGATGGTGGCGATGTCCACCAGCGGACCGGTCACACCCTCCTCGGGTCTGGAGGCGTTGCTGAAGGTGATGGCGCCGACCACGGGTCCTCCGGCCACCTGGTACGAGGCGGGAAAAAACGTCCGGTCGTTGAACGAGGCGCCTACGGTGATCACCGACGGCGCGGTCGCGGGCGAGCCGATGGTATTGGGATCGCCCTTGTTGCCCGCGGAATTGACCAAGAGGACGCCCAGCCGGGCGACGCGTTCGAAGGCGTCCACTTCGATGTCGTCTTCGAGCCGCGGAGCGGCAATGGCGCTGGAAATACTGGCGCTGATGACATCCATCCCGTCCGCCACGGCGTCGTCGACGGCCTTGAGAATGATGTCGCTGGTACCCGATCCATTAGCGCCCAGCACCTTATAACTGCCGAGATAGGCTTTGGAAGCCACGCCCTGAATGGGTCCGAGGGGCCCCCCGTTTCTGACGCCTGCCGCGGCCATGGCAGTGGCCGTGCCGTGCCCGACCACGTCCCGCGCCGATATGTCGTCTTCCACGGTCGAAAAGAGGCTCGCGTAACTGCGGGCGACGATGATCTTGTTGCTGGTGAAAGCCATGTCGGTATCGGCGTTCACCTTCGGAAAACCCTCGGGCATCGGCAGATCCGAATCCTGCATTCCGGGATGGCTCGATTCGATGCCCGAATCGATGATCGCGATTTTCACTCCCAGCCCGGCCTTATCCACGCCGATCTGGTTCCAGGCCCCGGTCACTTTGTGGATCGGGATGGCGTGATCGAGCTCCGCTTTGAAGGTCCGGCTCTTTCGCACGCGCTTCACGCCCGGCAGCGCGGCCACCTTGTCGGCCAGCGCGTCCGGCATTTCCACGATCAAGGTGTTGGATACCGTCTCCGTGCTGGAGATGATCTTTACACCCATCTTTTCGAGGGAGGCTCGCGCCACCCGCTGCTCGTTCCGGAGAGCGCTTCGCCGGGACCGGGCGGCCTCGCCGTCCATGGCCAAATGCTTGCCGGTCCGCTTGCTCTCCCTGGCCACGTGCTCGGCGACCGGTTCGCCCGAAAGTTCGACGATGTACCGTTGGTTATCCTGACCCGCGGCCATCAGCGGGAGCAGGAAAATCAGCAGAAAGCATTTGTTACCCATGTCCGTAGGATATCTCCGTCAAATCGTCACTTCCCGGAGCAGGCCGCCGGATTGGATCTGGATCACGTTGGCGCCGCGCTGGGTACCGAGGCGAATGGTGATGCCGTAGGCGCCCGGGATGCTGCGGTCCCGCGAATTCACGCTGATGATTTGAGCGTCGCCCGAGACGCTCACCAGAGGCGTCGAACTTGTCACGGGAATGCCGAAAGCGTCGGTCACCCGGAACAGCACCGCGTCGCTGACGGTGCGCCCTGGAGCGCCGTTGCGGGTGACGTCGAGCAGGGTGATGAAGGCGGCTGTTCCGGTGGAGACGGCGCACCAGTAAGGCACGTGCGTCTCGAGACCGGTTGCAGTGTCGGCGATGCGGATCGAGCCTTCGTACTGGCCGGGCAGCGGGATCGCTCCGTTGAAGTTGACCATGACTTGCGTCGATCCGCCGGGCTCGAGACGGATTGAATCGGCGCTCAAAACCGGCGCCGGTCCTCCGGACGAAGGCGCAACCACAAGCCGGAATGTGGCGGCGGCCGGTCCGACGTTCGAGATCGTCAGGAGCTTCGAAGTCGTCCCGCTGCTCGACACGAAGCTGAGCGAAACGGGCGCCGCCGCGGACGACGCCCGCAGCGCCGCGCTCAGATTCAGGATGCCGGCCCCGGTCTGCTGGACGGTTCCCGACCAGGGGCCGGCCGTGTTGATCAGAAGCGAGCGGTACTGCGCGGCAGTCAGCCCAGGACGCGCTGCCTTGAGCACGGCGGCCGCCCCCGCCAGAAGCGGAGCCGAGAAGCTGGTGCCTTGCGTCAGAGTGTAGCCGTTGACGTCATAGAGCCCACCGCGCCGGTCCGTGTTCTGGGCGGCCGTGTAGAAGTTCGTACCCACCGACACGAGATCCGGTTTGATCGTCATCCCGACGCCCGGACCCTTGCTGGAGAAGCTGACCAGCCCGTCGGCGGCGGTCATGACCGGCCCCAGGGTGAACGAGAGGGTCACCGGCAGCGACTGGCTCTGGGCCAGACGCCGCTCGATCTCGGATCCGGCCGACCAGGCGATCATGGAGGCCGGCAGCGTCGCCGTTCCCACCGCCATGGTGACCGGTTCGGGCTGGGTTTCCTGCGTGTAGATGAGGGCCGCCACCGCGCCTGCCCGCTGCGCGTTGTTCAGCTTCTGCTCGAAAGTGCAGTCGCCACGCAGAATGAGCACCACCCTCCCCGTCAGGCTCCCGGCGGGGAGCGGCTCGCACGCCAAGCCCTTCGGATCGAGTCCGGAGACCGATACCAACTGGCCGGCCACCGGACTCTGCGCGGCGCCTCCCGAGCGGGGAACCGCCTGCACCGGATTCGCTCCGGCCACGCTGGCGCTGCCCGCGAAGATACGGTCGTTCTTCGATGCCCCCACCGCGATGACGGAGGGCGCGGTAGCCGGCGAGCTGATGGTATTGGGGTCCGGACCATCATTGCCGGCCGCCACCATGATCAGCACTCCCAATGCGGCGGCGCGCTCGAGAGCCAGCGCCTCCACGTCGTCCTCGACACGGGGCGCTTCGAGCGACCCCAGGCTGAGGTTGATGACATCCATCCCGTCCGCCACCGCGTCGTCGATCGCCTTGAGCAGCGCCGCGCTGGTCGCGCCGTCGTTGACGCCGGGAGTCCCGAACACCTTGTAACTTCCCAGGTAGGCTTTGGGAGCCACGCCGGTAATGGATGCCAGCGGACCCGTATTGGTGACGCCGGCCGCCGCCATGGCGGTTGCCGTCCCGTGGCCCACATGGTCTCGCGGAGACGGGTCGGTCTCCGGCGTGCGGAACAGGCTGGTGTAGCTCCGGGCCACGATCACTTTATTGTTCGTGAAGGCCAGGTCGGCTTCACTGTTGCCGCGCGGAAAGCCGGCCGGGATCGGCAGCGAGGGATCCTGAAATCCAGGATGCTGCGCGTCCACGCCGGTGTCGATGATGCCGATCTTCATGCCTGCTCCGGCGGCGCCGAGCCCGACCTGCTGCCAGGCTTCCGGCACGCGGTGCAGCGGCAGCGCGTGATCCAGGCTCAACTTGAAGGTCCGCACCGGATACACTTTCAACACGCCGGGGATCGCGGCAAGCTCCGCCGCGCGCTGGTCCGGAATCCGGACGATGAAGGCGTTGGCTACCGTATCGAGGCCGTCCAGAATCTCGGCCTGGGCCTCTTCCAGCCGCGCGCGGACCGGGCGCCGCTGCTCGTGGATCTGCGCGCGGCGATCGAGGGCAGCCTGGCTTCGAATGCCCAAAGTCCGCGCCCGTTTGACGACGTGCGCGGCAACCGAATCGCCCGCCAGCTCCACGATATATTGACCGGGGACTGCGGCTGAAGCCGCCAGGGGAACCAGAAAAATCAGATGTTGCAACCGGGGAGACATATTTGCTGAATCTTTTCTAGCGGACCCGCACCCGCATCGGGCGCGCCTCCATACCATGTATAACCCGCCCTTCGCCCGGAGGTTCCGGCGGCGCCGGGCTCCCTCCATTTTCCTTATTTACAAGTGGAAACGTCGCGCGATTGCTGCCGGCGGCCGGAGGCTGAACCCGGGCAAAAAAATCCAGCGTCAGGCCGGCGGCTTGCGCGCTGAACTGCTGCTCGCCCACCAGCGGCCCCAGGTCCACCAGCGCGGCCGCAATACCGAAGACGTCCGTGCTGGCGTCGCCGAGAGCGATGCGGCCGCCGCCGGAGACCACGCGGAACAGCACCGGCGCGTTCGGCACGGGAACGCCGAAGCGGTCGATCAGCTTGAACGACAGCAACAGCCCGGTTTCCCCCGGAACACCGGAGACGCCGTCGATGCCCGCGACCGGAACCAGGTCCGCGCCGGCGCCGCTGCCGACCAGGTAGAGGTACGGAACGCGCAGGTCGGCGCCGCCGCCTTGAATCGTAATCGCGCCGCTGTAGCTGCCCGGAGACGGCTGGCTGCCGGCAAGGCGGACGGTTGCCGTGGTTGTCTGCCCGGGTTCCAGCTGCACGCTCGACGGCGAGATCGTGAGTTGCGCCCGCTCGTCGGTATCGAGCGGCGAGACCGCGAGATCGAAAGTCGCGGACGAGGCGGCGGTGTTGGTTATTTTCAGCGCCAGTCCCACCGGGAGCGTGCCCGGGCCGATCAGGCCGATCGACAGCGTGGCCGGCTCCACGGTCGCGGTGGTCCGGACGGCGGCCGCGACGTTGAGCTTCCCGGCGCCGGCCGCAGTCACGCGCGCGCGCCCAGCCTCGTCGTTTACTTCGCCGGCCGCGGTGTTGACTACCGCCGACTTGAGCTGGGCCGCGCTGAAGGTGGGATTACGCTGCTTCACGAGCGCCACAGCGCCAGCCACCATGGATACGGCAAAGCTTGTGCCCTGCGCGGCCGTGTAGCCGGCCGGGTCGTACAGATCGCCCTTCGGATCGAGCGACTGTGTGGCGGTATAGACGTCCTGCCCGACGGCTACGAGTTCGGGTTTGATCGGCGCCTCGAATTTGGATACGTCGCCGATGGACGGCCCGTGGGAAGAGAAGTCGGCGATCCGGTTCGGCGTAGTCGCGGCAGGCGCGAGCGTGGCGTCCAGGGTGACGGTGGAATCCGGCTGCGCGCGGGCCAGGTTCCGGATCGCGAGACCACCGGTGGAGCCGATCAGGACCGCGGGAATTCCCGTGCCGGCCAGTTGCGCCGGACTGAACACCCCCTCCTCGCCTTCATATTGGTAAATGATGACGCCGACGGCGCCGGCGCGCTGGGAATTCGCGACCTTATCGAAGAAATCGCACTCGCCCCGCGCTACCAGGGCGATGGCGCCGGAGAGCGATCCGGCCCCGAGCGGCTGGCAGGCCAGACCGTTGTTGCCAAGCCGGGAGACATCGCGCACGGGAGCGGCCAGCGTGGGAGCGGGCTTCGGACCGTCACCGAACAAGGCGATGTATCGCTGGCCCGCCGCCGTCACCGACGCAAAAAACAGGTGCGCATTGGTGGACGCGCCGACGGTGATCGCGGATGGCGCCGTCCCGGGGGAGTTGATGGTATTGAGTGTGGGATAGTTGAGCCCGGCAAAGCCGTGATTGCCGGCGGGGACCACCGTCACCAGCCCCAGGCGGGCGGCGTTTTCGACCGCTTCGGCCCGGAGATCGCAGGCTGTCTGCCTGTTTTCTCCGCAGTCCCGGGCCGAGGGGCTGTAGGAAGGGGGGGCGCCGAGCGGCAGCGCGACCACGTCCATTCCGTCGGCGAGGGCGTCTTCGAGAGCTTTGACCAGGACTAGTGTGGAAGTCGTATCGTTCACGCCCCGGGAGCCGAAAACTTTGTAATTCCCGAGAAACGCTTTCGGCGCCACGCCGGCGATGGTCCCAGCGGGTCCGGCGTTACGAACGCCGGCGGCAATCATGGCCGAAGCTGTTCCGTGCCCGGAACGGTCCCGCGGAGAGGTGTCGTCCGGCGCGGAAAGCAATCCGACGTAGCTGCGGGCCACGATGATTTTGGAATTGGTGTAGGGCAGGTCCGCTTCGGCGCCTTTGGGATATCCGTCGGGAATCGCCAGGGAGTCATCGCGGAAACCGGGATGGTTCTGGTCGATGCCGGTGTCGATGATTCCGATTTTCATTCCCGCGCCGGCGCTGGTTTCGCCGCCCAGCGCTTCCCAAGCCGCCGGCGCCCGGACCAGGTCCGACGCGCGATCCATCTGGCGCTTGAGGGGCGAAAAATATTCCACTCGCCGGACTCCCGGCAGCGTCCGCAGCATTTCGGCTTCCTCGCCCGAAGCGCTTACGAAAATCGCGTTGACCAGCGTGTGGGCCGTTCCGCGTACCCGAATGCCGCGTGTATCGAGCAACCGCCGGAGCGCCGTTTGAGAGCGCCGGATGACGGCCGGGGAGGAAGCCAGAACCTCCTTCCGGCTGTGCGCCTGCCGCGCCAGCGGCGGACCAGCCAGCACGACGGCATATTCGCCGCGGGTTTGGGCTTGGGCGGTCTGGAGGATAGCCAACAGCGCGAGGAGAAGCAGTCCCGCGGAGATGACGGCTTTCGCGGCGGCGCAGCCGGCGAAAGCGCCTGCCCTACCTGTCCGGGTCCACCGGTGCGCATTCGCCCGCGGCGCCGCCGCTGAAGCGATTTCATCGCGGGCCTGTAACAGCATGAACGATCGTAGACGGCTGAGGTGCATCTTCGGTTTCCGGTCAGAGCGGGCGTTTCAAGCGCGCGGCGAAGGTGTGTCCGAATCCCATGTTATACTTACATGGGAGTATTATTTCGTATGGCCTTCAATCAAGGCGCGCAGGTTGAACACCAGAAATTCGGTTTAGGGACTGTTATTTCCAGCAATGACGAACGCATGGTCATCAAATTCGACGATCACGGCGAGAAGAAATTCGTAACTCCCATGGTAATCACCTCGCTCAAGAAGAGCGATCGTGCGGCGCCCGTCGAAAAACGCGCATCGCGGGCACGCAAAGCAAAGGTAGCGCCGGCGCCGGCAGCCGAGTGATTCCCCGCTTGGCACGATTTTGTGGCATGTTCAGGTGATGAGGAATAGCTTTTGAACGCCAGACAGAAACGGCTTTTTGAAGAAGCCCGCAAGAAAAATCCCAATCTCAAGATTCCCACGGACAGAATTTCAGACGCCGAACTGACCGAAGACGATATGGCTCTGCTCAAGCAGGGCGTCGGCGACAAGACCAGCCGTCCCTCCTCCGGACAGCCCGCGGTGGGATCCGAGGGCGCCACTTCGTGGACCTCGGGGGAACAAATGGGTTCGATCGTCAAGTATTTCGAAGACAAGGGGTTCGGATTCATCCGGCCCGAGAGCGGCGGCAAGGACGTCTTCTTTCACATTTCGCGGCTGACGGAGGGCTCTGCCGCCGATCTTGCCCCGGGCTCCAAGATTCTGTACGAAGTGGGCATGGACCGAACTGGAAAAACGGCGGCCACCAGTCTGCGCGTCCCGCCTCCGCCCGAACCACCCGAGCCACCCGCGGCGTCCTAGCCATTGGCTTCCGCCGAACTCATCATTCGCGGCCGAAGAGTTTATCTACCGTCAGGCCCCGCGCCGTGTTCCATCCACATCGCCGGCGGCCGGATCGATTCCGTTCATCCCTACGACCAAGAGGCGGACTGCCCGGTTTTCGAAGCCGAAGATCTGCCCGTTCTTCCCGGCCTGGTGGATACACACGTCCACATTAACGAGCCCGGCCGCACCGAATGGGAGGGCTTCCGAACAGCCACACGCGCGGCTGCGGCGGGAGGCGTCACTACTTTGATCGACATGCCGTTGAACTCCGTGCCGGCCACGACGTCGGTCGAAGGTTTCGGCGCCAAGCTCGCCGCGGCCCGCGGACAGCTTTGGGTGGACACCGGTTTCTGGGGCGGCGTGGTCCCCGGCAATACGGCTCAACTGGCCCCTCTGCTCGAAGCCGGCGTGCGCGGATTCAAATGCTTTCTCAGTCCGTCGGGCGTAGAGGAATTCCGGAACGTCAGCGAGGCCGAGTTGTGGGAGGCGCTGCCGGAATTGGCGCGGCTGGGCGCCACGCTGCTGGTTCATGCCGAGTGGCCGCAAGCCCTGCGCCCGCTCATCGGCGATCCGCGCGTGTACCGGAATTACCTGGATTCGCGGCCTGGCGAAGCCGAGCTGGAAGCGATTGCGGCGCTGATCCGGGGCTCGCGCGAATTCGGGACACGGATTCACATCGTGCACCTGTCGTCGGCGGACGCCGTCCCCATGATCCGCGAAGCCCGCGCCGAGGGCTTACCGATTACCGTCGAAACCTGCCCGCACTATCTGGCCCTGGCGGCGGAGGACATCCCCGACGGGGCGACGCGTTTCAAATGCGCTCCGCCCATCCGCGGACGGGAAAACGCCGGGCGACTGCTGGCCGCCCTGCACGAAGGCGTCATCGACCTGGTGGCGACCGATCATTCGCCCTGCCCGCCCGGAATGAAATCCGGCGATTTCGCCGCCGCGTGGGGCGGAATCGCGTCCCTGCAGCACAGTCTGTCGATTCTCTGGAACCTGGCGCCCGCCGCATGCATCCCGCGCTGGATGTCGGAGGCTCCCGCCCGGCTGGCGGGACTCCACGGCAGGAAAGGCGCCATCGCGGCCGGATGCGACGCGGATATTGTCATCTGGAATCCGCAAGGCCTGCCGGCGGCTCTCGAACACCGTCACAAGCTCACCCCCTATCGCATCGAGAATTTTCCAGGCGCTGTCGAGGCGACATTCCTGCGCGGCAGAAAAATATATGAGGGCGGCGTCTTTGAGTCCAACCCGTACGGCGCGATACTTGAGAATACACGCTGAGTTCGAATGCGTTTCACCGACTTCATCGATCTGGCTTCCGAACGCCTCGGCGGGACGGTCCTGTTCGCCAACGACGAGTTCTTCGCTCCCAAGGAGAACCTGCTGAAGCCTTCGAAGCCCGTCTTTATCGAGGGCAAGTATACCAGCCTCGGCAAATGGATGGACGGCTGGGAGACCCGCCGCCGCCGGACTCCGGGATACGACTGGTGCATCGTTCGTCTGGGCCTGGCCGGGATCCCGCGGGGGGCCGTCATAGACACGGCGCATTTCAAGGGAAACTACCCGGAGTCCTGCTCGCTCGAAGCGTGCGATGCGGCCGGCGCAGCCGGGCTCGAACAGCTCGAAGCCGCGGAGTGGACACCGATCCTGGCTCCATCCGCCCTCCGTGGAGACAGTGAGAATCCGTTCGAGCTGGATGCGAAGCAGCGAGCCACGCACGTCCGGTTGAAGATCTTTCCGGACGGCGGCGTTGCGCGGCTGCGGCTGTACGGCGAAGTAGCGGCGGCGCTGCCTTACACCGGGGAGATCGATCTGGCGGCGGTCGAGAACGGCGGCTGGGTGGTGTCGGCAAGCGACATGTTCTTCGGGTCGCGGCAGAATTTGATCATGCCGGGACGCGCCGTCGACATGAGCGACGGCTGGGAGACGCGCCGGCGCCGCGGACCGGGCCACGACTGGGTTGTCATCCAGCTCGGGGCCCAGGGGGTAATTCACGGCGTGGAAGTGGATACATCGCATTTCAAGGGAAACTATCCGGACCGCTGTCTGCTCGAAGCCTGCGACAGCGGGGGCGTCCCCTGCGGGCCGATCCTGCCCGAAACGAAGCTCCACGCGCACACCCGGCACGTGTTCCGCGCCGAAGTCCGCGATGCGGGACCTACCGGCTACGTGCGCTTCAGCATCTTTCCGGACGGCGGCGTGAGCCGGCTTCGCCTTTACGGACGGCGTTCGGCCCCCGCTATGACGGAATCCGAGCTGCTGGCCTGCTGCGGATCGCACGCCTGGGCGCGCCGCATCGAGCAGGGCCAGCCCTACGCCACAGCGGAAGACCTGCTGGCGGCCGCGGACCGCGTCTGGTGGCAGCTCGGCTCCGAGGATTGGCTACGCGCGTTCGCCGCTCATCCGCGCATCGGAGAATCCACCGCCGACGCGCGCGCGGCCGGGGAGCAGGCAGGGATGGCGAAGGCGGATACCGAGACCAAGTCTCGCCTGGCGGCGGCCAATCGAGCTTACGAGGAGCGGTTCGGGCACATCTACATCGTCTGCGCGAGCGGAAAGAGCGCGGCGGAGATGCTGAGTATTCTTGAAAGCCGCCTCGGCAACGATCCGGATACGGAGTTGAGGGTGGCCGCCGAGCAGCAGCGGCAAATCACGCGGTTGCGTCTCGAGAAATGGATGAGAGAACGATGAGCGCTGTCACGACGCACGTGCTCGATACCTCCCAGGGGCTGCCGGCAAGCGGGATCAGCGTCCGGCTGGAGGTGCGCTTTCCCGATGGAGCCTGGAATACGCTGGGAAGCGGAGTCACCGGCGCGGACGGCCGCGCACAGAACCTGCTTCCCGAGGGCGTGGCGCTGACCGCGGCGGTGTACCGGCTGACGTTCGGCAATTTGCCGGAAGGGCTCTACCCGGAAATCGCGGTCACGTTCCGGGTGCGCGACGCGTCCCGTCATTATCACCTCCCGCTGCTGCTCAGCCCCAACGGGTACACCACCTATCGCGGAAGCTGAGATCATGCCCATTCATCTGGCCGGAAATAATTATGGGAAGTCCCGCGTGCGCGTCGTCAAAGTCACCCGCGGCGCGGAGCGGCACGACCTGGCGGAATTGACCGTCAATGTCCAGTTCCAAGGCGATTTCGGCCGTGTGCACACCGAGGGGGACAATAGCCCGGTGCTGCCGACCGACACCATGAAGAATACGGTTCATGCGCTGGCCAAAGCGTGGAACGGCAGCCGGATCGAGGACTTCGGTCTCGAGCTCGCGGCGCATTTTCTGGACGGCAACCCGCCGGTATCCGGCGTGCGCATCGGCATCGCCCGCAGCCAGTGGATCCGGCTGGGCGATTTCTCGTTCGTGCGGGGAAGCGAGGAGAAGGCCGTCACGGAGGTCGCCGCCGACCGCGCGGGGAGCCGTGTCGAATCGGGCATCGATAACCTCGTCATCCTGAAGACAACCGGTTCGGCATTCGAAGGCTACAAGAAGGACCGGTACACAACGCTCAAGGAAACCAGCGACCGGATACTGGCCACTGCCCTGACCGCGCGGTGGATCTACACGGGCGCGAAGATCGAATTCAATTCCTGCCGCGAAAAGACGCGGACTGCCTTGATCCGCACCTTCGCCGGGCGGGAGAGTCCGTCGGCGCAGCACACCGCTTATGCCATGGGAGAAGCGGCTTTGAATGCCGTCCCGGAGATCGAGTCCATCCGGCTGTCGTTGCCGAACAAGCATTGCCTGCCCGTGGACATGGCGCCGTTCGGACTCGACAACGGGAACGAAATCTTCGTCCCAACCGACGAACCGCACGGTCTGATCGAGGTTACGCTGCGCCGGGGGTAGGCCACCACATCCGCGCCAGCAGGTTTGGCGTCCCCCATTGAATAAACCGTGAAACGGTGGCCTCGCAGGCCGAATCAATAGTATACTGGCCGCTTCGACCGCATTTAGGGATACGAAACCATGAACAGTCAGCTCAAGAACCCGCCTGTCGACAAGCATGCCGACTTCAACAAGCCCCGCATGTTTTTTCTCAGCGTGATGGCTCTTCTCACCGCCGGCATCAGCTTTTCCATGCGGACCAGCATCGCCGACGATCTCAAGACTACTTTCTTCGAGCCCATCGACAAACTCCACTCCGCCGAGATGCTCGGCGCGGTTCTGGGCGTGGCCTTCCTCGGATTCGCGTTCACGATTGCCATCGGCAGTCCCTTGCTGGACACCATCGGAATGGGACGGCTCCTGGGAGGCTCGGGCGTCTGCTTTCTGATCGGCACGCTCATCGTGGTGTTCGCCGGCAGCATCGCTCAGGGCCCGGCGGTCTATAACATCGTTTGGATCGGCATGGTGATCACCGGCATCGGGTGGGGCCTGGTGGAGACGGTCATCAATCCGCTGACGGCGACGCTCTACCCGGAGGACAAGACAGCCAAGCTGAATCTGGTTCACGCCTACTGGCCGTTCGGCATCATTGTCGGCGGGCTGATCGGGCTCGGCATCGGTCAACTTAACCTGAACTGGCAGGCGAAGCTTTCGGTAGTGGTCATTCCGGCCCTGATCGTCTTCATCGGCTGCCTCACCACCCGGTTCCCGCGCACCGAGCGGGTAGAGGCCGGCATCTCGACCAAAGAGACCTTCCGCGAGATGCTGCGTCCTTCTTTCCTGGTCTGGTTCTTCTGCATGTTTCTTACGGCTGCTGCCGAACTGGCCCCCGGACAGTGGGTGGACATGGCGCTGACCCGCACGGTCGGGTTCCAGGGTATCTGGCTGCTGATCTACGTCAGCGGCCTGATGTACGTGATGCGCCACTTCGCCGGACCGATGGCTCACAAGCTCTCTCCAGTGGGGCTGCTGTGGGTCTCCTGCGCGCTGGCTTCCGGCGGCCTGCTCCTGCTGAGTGTCGCCAATTCGCCTGTCACCGGACTGGTGGCGGCCACCGTCTGGGGGACCGGCGTCTGTTACATGTGGCCCACCATGCTGGCCTCGGCGGCCGAGCGATTCCCGCGTGGCGGAGCCCTCCTGATCGGCCTGATGGGGACCGCGGGCACGCTCTCCATCTACTTCGTGCTCCCCCAAATGGGAAAGATCTTCGACTCCAAGGCGATTGAAGCCGCCGGCGGTGAAGCGGCCTTCAGAGCGCTTTCCGGCGACGCGCTGGAGAGGGTCAAGGCGGTTGCTTCGCAGGCTTCGTTCCGTGATGTCGCGATCCTGCCGGCGGTGCTGCTGGTGGTGTTTGGCATCATCTGGTTACGGGACAGAGCCAAAGGCGGCTACAAACCTGTCAAACTGGTGGATTGAGCGCCGAGAGCTTTTTCCGAAAGCTGCTGCCTTACACCTCGGCCGGGCTGGCCATCGCCGTACTGTACGTGGCGTGGGTATTTGTCTCCAGGTGGACTGGCAACCGGTCCGGCCAGCAGACCGCGGAAGCGGAAAAGGCCAAGGCTGACGCCCGCATCGTGGAGATGTACGGCAGCGGCAAGCTCAAGATCCTGCACTTTTACGTAACCCCGGGCGTGATCCGGAAAGGGCAGAAGGCGTTGATGTGCTACGGTGTCGCCAACGCCCGGAGCGTGAAGATCGAACCCGGTGTCGAGCGCCTCGTTCCCTCCATCAACCGCTGTTTGGAGATCGCCCCGGCGGCGGACACACGCTACACTCTGACTGCTGAAGACGAATCGGGATCGAAGGCCGAAGTCGGAGTAGACGTGCGGGTAAGATAAAGCGCATGCTGTTTATCACCGAATCCGACGTCCGCGAACTGCTGCCGATGAGCCAAGCCATCGACCTGATGGCCACTGCCTTCCGTGGGTTGGCGTCCGGCGCATCGCTGAATCAGCCGCGCCGCCGGCTGACCCTGCCCGCCGGAGCGATGCTTCACTACATGGCCGCCGCGCACGGCGATTATTTTGGAACCAAGATCTACTCCACGCATCCGAAGCACGGGGCGCATTTCCTGTTCCTGCTTTACTCGGGCGCCGACGCGCGGCCGCTGGCGATGATGCAGGCAAACTACCTGGGCCAGATCCGGACAGGCGCCGCCAGCGGTTATGCGACGCGGCTGCTGGCCCGTCCCGACGCCGCCACCTTAGCTGTGATCGGCAGCGGGTTTCAGGCCCGGACTCAGGTCGAAGCGATGCGCGCCGTCAGGCCTATTACCCAGGTGAAGGTGTGGAGCCGGTCGGAGGAGAAGCGCCGGTTTTTTGCCCGGGACTGCGGGGCAGACGAAGCCCACTCTGCCGAGCAGGCTGTTCGGGATGCGGACATCGTCGTCACCGCGACCAATGCCCGGGAGCCGGTCCTGGAGGCGGCCTGGATTTCACCTGGAACACACGTGAATGCCATGGGATCCAACCGGGCGGAGCGGCGTGAACTGCCGTCGGATCTGGTGCTGGGGGCCGGGCTGATCGCGGTGGATTCTCTCGAACAGGCCCGTATGGAGTCGGGCGATCTGCTGCTGGCGGTCGAACCGGCCCGGTGGCCGGCTCTTCCGATCGTCGAATTAACAGAAGTTGACAGCCGCCCGGGCCGGGACGCCATCACGATATTCAAATCCAACGGGATTGCCGTGGAAGATGTCGCCGCCGCCGGCTACGTGTATGAACGGGCACTGGCAACAGGCCGCGGGCGCGAGTCCGAGTTCTATTCCTGAGCAGGCATCTGCTGCTCATTGTCCCGCCAGGCGCTGATTTTCAGGCGGCGGCACACCCAGCAGAGCGGTTCCGGAAGGTCCTGGGACGCTTCCCCTCCGCACACTGTGCATTTGACAGGTTTTTTTAACTGATCGGCCGATACGAAGCGCTTGGCTTGCTCCAGTATCTCGGCGGCTATGACCGGCTCGGACTTGGCTTGCGCTTTTCGTCTCATATCGCACTCCGAGTATCCCAAAAACCGGTCATCCGCACAAGCCGGGAAATGCTCCTATTCAGGCGGCATTCCGGAACTGAACTACCAGCCCCGCGTCTAAGGCGGAAGCGCACCTCGAGCACTTTTGCCCGGGTACGACTAAAGGCTTCTTCCCCGTGAATCCAGCTTCGGCCTCTACCGTATGAGTGCAGATCGGGCAGTAGACCAGAGCCTTTGCTTTGTTAACCACTGCTGTTTGCATGACCGTGTCCCTTTCCTCAGTCATTCAGACGCGGAAAGAAAGAAAAAGGTTCATCAAAAAATGGACGATTCCTAATCGCCCGCAGCCGGGGCCGCGGCCGTGGAGGGCTGCCGCCGGGCCATCCAATCCCGCGCCTGCTCGACCAGCGAGTACCCCACCGGTACCACTAGCAGTGACAATGCCAGGCACAGGGTCTGGCCGCCGATGATGGTTACCGCAATCGCAGACCGCTGCGAGGCGCCGGCGCCGATTCCGATCGCCGTCGGTATCAGTCCGGCCACGATCGAAAAGGTGGTCATCAGAATGGGGCGCAGGCGGACGCGATTCGCCTCGATGATGGCGTCGTGCAGCGCGAAGCCCTCTCTCTTCAGATGATTCATGTAGTCGATCTGGAGGATGCCGTTCTTCTTGACGATACCGAGCAGCAGCAGGATTCCCAACGCGCTGAACAGGTTCAGAGTCCGCCCGGTGGCGATGAGCGAAATCAGAGCGAAGGGAATCGAAAGCGGCAGCGTGAGCATGATGATAAAAGGATGGGCCAGGCTTTCGAACTGCGCCGCCAGCACCATATACATAAAGACGGACGCCAGCAGCAGCGCCATCACCATGTTGGCAGTGGTCTGCTCGAGGATCTTGACCTGGCCGGAGAGCCGGATCTGGTACCCGGGCGGCAACCCGACTTTTTCCACCAGCTTCTGCGTGTCGGCGGCCGCTTCCGCGAGGCTGTGGCCGGGAGCCACGTTGGAGTAGATGCCGACCGTGAACTGCCGGTTGAACCGGTCGATACGGCCGGGACCGAAGCCCCGCTCGAGGTGGGCTACCGAATCCAGGCGGATCAAACCCAACCGAGCGGAGGGAACCAGCAACCGGCTCAACACCTCCGGATCGTCTCGCTGCCCCGGCAGCAGCCGCATGGTCACCGGATATTGCTCCGCCCCTTCCTTGAAGGTCGAGATCTGGTCCTGCCCGGACATCAGCAGCCGGACCGCCGACGCGATATCGGCGACACGCACGCCCAGGTCGGAGGCGCGGACGCGGTCGATCTTGACCTGCACCTCGGGACTGTTCAGGTTGAGCGCCACCCGCGGATCCGCCAGCGATTCGATCTTGAAGATCTCCTTGTTGAGTTCCTGACAGAGCTCGGAAAGTTTTCTCAGGTCCGGGCCCATGAGCATTCCGCGAATGGGCGCGAAGGAATCGCTGCCGCCGAGCGCATTGGGAAAGTTGATGCGGGGGCGGGCAAACGCGAACTCCGGATAAAGCGTCTTGCGCAGCCGCGCCGCCATCTGCTCGATGGTGCCGCGCTGCTCGGCGTCCTGCAACAGGACGGTCGAAAACGAGGCGTTAATACGGGGGTACCGGGTTGAGCTTTGCGGAATGGCCGCCACCACGCCGGGGGTCGCCTCCATTTTCTTACCCAGTTCGTACGAGAACTTCTCGGTGGCTTCGATCGATGAACCCTCGGGCAGTTCGGCATAGACCATCAATTCGTTCTGATCGTCCTGCGGCATCCAGTCCCGGCCGATGTACCTGTTCACTACGAACGTAGAGGCGAACACGGCGACCGAAGCGCCCACTATCACCCAGCGGCGCCGCAGCGACCACTCCAAAGCGCTCACGTACACGCGCTCCAGCAGCCCGTGCTCGTGGTGACCCGTCTTGGTGGTCTTCCCTTCTTTCGCCTTTTTCTTGCGCAGCAGCCGCGCGCTCAGGGTCGGGGTCAGCGTGAATGCCACCAGCATCGAGACCATGATGGAAATCGCCATGGTCCAGCCGAACTGGTTCAGGAATTTCTTGGCATATCCCGACATGAACGCGATCGGGATGAAGATGATGACCAGGGACAGGGTGGTCGCGATCACGGCCAGCGCAATTTCCCTGGTTGCCATCACGGCCGCTTTCATCGGCGGCAGATCCTTTTCCTCGATGAACCGGTAAATATTCTCGAGCACGATGATGGCGTCGTCGATCACGATTCCGACGGCCAGCGTCAACCCGAGCAGAGTCATGGAGTTCAACGTGAAATCCATCATCCGGATGAGAGTGAACGTGGTAATGATGGAGGTGGGTATGGCGATCGAGCTGATCAGCACGGTCCGCCAATCCCGGATGAAGAGCCAGACAATCAGCGACGCCAGCAGGCTTCCGAGCACAAGGTGCTCTTCGAGGGCCTTGACCGAATTCTTGATATAGGTAGCCTGGTCTTTGATTACTTCCACGCGAACGCCGGACGGAAGCTGTTTCTGGATCTCGCCGATGCGCTTCTTGATCGCGTCGACCACCTGGACGGTATTCGTCCCGGTCTGGCGGCGGGCCTCGAGCGTCACGGCGGGCTGGCCGTGGTACTGCGCGAAGCTGCGTTTCTCGGCCATTCCGTCTTCGACGTAGCCTACGTCGCGAAGACGAATCGGAGATCCGCCCACATTCTTGATAATGATGTTGTTGAACTCGGTGACGTCCTCGACGCGGCCCATGGTGCGGACGCCGACTTCGGTCAATCCGCGCACCATCCGGCCCCCCGGCGTCTCGATATTTTCGCTCTGAAGCGCGGTCTTGACGTCCTGCGCGGTCAGATGATAGCCCGAAAGCTTGTTGATATCGAGGAAGACGTTGATCTGCCGGTTCTGCCCGCCGTTGATGTCGACGCCGCCCACGCCGTCCACGGTCTCGAGAGCGCGCTTGACCTGTTTGTCGGCGATCTCGGTCAACTCGCGCGCGGGCCGCTGGCCGGACAT
>DATJFH010000055.1:0-20463 GCA_035495815.1 Bryobacteraceae bacterium | reverse complement strand
AACGCACGCACTCTGACATACATCCAGTCGTGGAGGCTCGCCGGGCTGCTGTTCGTGGTGTTAGCGACGTACGGGATCCTCCGGCCATTTTTGCGACTCCCGCGGGTTACGGCGACATGGCCATCGGAGTAACCGCGCCGGCGGTAGCAATGAAATTGGTCGATCCCAAACGCCGGAATGCTTTTCTAGTCTGGCAGGCGATCGGAATGGCGGACTGGTCATGGCAGTGACTCTCGGGACGACGGCCCGCCTGTTTAGTCCACTGGGGCGTCGATGGGCGTGATGACCGTACTCCCATTGAGCCTGGTTCCGACGTTCATCGTGCCGCTGCTGTTCATCTTCCACATCATCCGCATTGCGCAGGCGAAGAGTTGGAGAATCTCGACTCGGGAGGAAACTCGCTTGCGCCCTCACCCGCCGAGATCCGAACGGGAGATGATTGCCGCCGCCGCGGATGGTAGGGATGAGATGAAACAAATAGTCATCGACACGACATCCCGGCGAACATTTCTTCCGGCGGCGGGCCACGACTTCTTCCTGCCCTTTTACGACACGATGACGAAGCTCATGGGCGCCGATCGCGTCCGGGCAGCCCTGGTTGACCAAGCCGAGCTTAGAGCCGGCCAGCGCGTTCTCGACGTCGGCTGCCGCACGGGGACCCTGGCCATTCAGCTAAAGCGGCTCCATCCCGGGGTCGAAATCATCGGACTCGATCCGGACCCCAACGCACTGTCGCGAGCCAGACAAAAGGCGGAACGGTCCGCAGTCCAGCTTCGATTTGAAGAAGGTTTTTCCGATTCCCTCCCGTATTCCGACCGGTCCTTCGACCATGTCTTCTCGTCATTCATGTTCCACCATCTGGACCACGAGGGGATCTGGTTCGAATATCACATCGAATCGCTGCGGCGCGCGAAGGAACAGGCCGAAAAACCTCACCCGTAGCCTTGGGGGCGCCTTCCAGGCCGTCTCACAAGGCAAGGATTGCTACCGCCCGCGGCGGCCGGCAGGCTATCATAGGCCGTATGCGTAGATTCGTTTTGGCATTTTGCCTCCTGACCTCCTTTCCCCTGCTGGCGGAAAAGAAAGTGATCCATCCGAAAGAGTTCCCCACAGGGCGACCGTTCAGTCCGGGAATTTTGGCGGACGGAACTCTGTACGCCGCCGGGCAGACCGGGCAGGACCTCAAGACCGGTAAATACCCGGCGGAGTTCGAGGCGGAAGTGAAACAGTGCCTGGAGAATATCGGGCTGATTCTGAAAGAAGCGCACATGAGCTTCGGCGACGCCGTGGCGGTGCAGGTGTATCTGACGGACATGGAGCTGTTCCAGCGGATGAACGCGATTTACACGACCTACTTCAAGGAGCCGCGGCCGGCGCGGACCACGGTCGGAGTCGCCAAGCTGGCCGGCGCGGCGCGCGTCGAGATTACCGTCACGGCGCGGAAGTAATCGCCGATGCCGCCGATCCACATCACACAGGTCGACGCATTCACCGATAAGGCGTTCGGCGGCAATCCGGCCGCGGTTTGCATTCTGCCGGACGAGCGGGAAACATCCTGGCTGCAATCGGTGGCGCGCGAGATGAACCTCTCCGAGACGGCCTTCCTGGTGCGGGAAGAGAACGGCTTTCTGTTGCGCTGGTTCACACCTACAGTGGAAGTAGACCTGTGCGGGCACGCCACTCTGGCCAGCGCCCACGCGCTCTGGGAGGAAGGGTACGTCAAGCCGCCGCAGAAGGTGCGCTTCTTTACGCGCAGCGGAGTTCTCACCGCCTACCGGAAAGCGCACTGGATCGAGCTGGATTTTCCCGCCAAGGTGGAGGAGAAAGCGGAGGCGCCGGAAGGCCTGGCGGAAGCGCTGGGCGCGGAGCCGAAGTACGTGGGCCGGAACGCTTTCGATTACCTGGTAGAGCTGGATTCGGAAGAAACCGTGCGCGGGCTCAAGCCGAACTTTCCGCTTCTCGAGAAGCTTCCGGCGCGCGGAGTGATCGTCACCAGCCGCGGGTCGGACTACGATTTCGTTAGCCGCTTTTTCGCGCCCGGGTCGGGAATACCGGAAGATCCGGTGACCGGATCGGCGCATGTCTGCCTGGGACCCTACTGGGGGCCGAAGCTCGGCAAGACGGAGATGACGGCCTACCAGGCGTCGGAGCGCGGCGGGGTGGTGCAGGTCCGGCTGGACGGCGAGCGCGTACGGCTGGGCGGGCAGGCTGTTACTGTTTTGCGCGGCGCTCTGCTGGCGTAGGAAGGAAGCGGTCGATCGCCGCCCGGGCAGCGGCCGCCATCAACTTCGCTTTCTGCTCGGACGCCGCGCGCGAGTCGCCGATGAAGACCACGATGGCCACGTGATCTCCGGCCGGCGAGGTGAGAATGCCCGCGTCGTTGGTCGCCGCCGTGACGCCTTTCCAGGCGCCGCTGGTTCCGGTCTTGTGGCCGAGCTTCCAACCCCGCGCCAGGCCCGCCTTCAACCGATCGGGGAAAGTGGCCGTGGCGTGCATCACGGTCACGATGAATTCCGTGGACTGGCGCGAGAGAAGCTTGCCTTCCGCCAGCCGGTAGAGAAAATCCGCCATGGCTTTGGGGGTCGAGGTATCGCGGGGATCGGCCTGATAGCGGCTGTAGGATGCGTCCCGCGTCTCTTCGGGGACGCTCTGGATGGCGCGGGCGAAAACGGCGGGATCGGTGAATTCGGGCCGCCAGTGAAGCCCTACGATTTCGGATTGCAGGCGCTTCTCCGTCCGGTCGACGCGGAGACCCTGGATCGAGCGGCTGTTCAGAAACGCCTGAACCTGTTCCGGACCGCCCAGCTTCCCGATCAGGATATCCACGGCGGCGCTGTCGCTATCGACAATCGCCCGCCGGATGAGATCTCCGATGGTGGTCCGGTAGCCGTTGGCGGTGACGAGCTTGGCGATGGGCTGAACGAAGACGCTCAGGTCTTCCTTCCGGACCAGGACTTCCTCATTCAGCCGCATCCGGCCGGCGTCGATGGCGTCCATGACGGCCACCGCGGCGACCAGCTTCATCACGCTCTGGAGAGAGAATCGTCCGTCTCCGTCCAGGCAAACGGCGCCCGCGCGATCCTGGGCGCAGATTCCCACACGGCCGTCGAAGCCGGCAGCCAGCTTTTGAAATTCGCGGTCGAGGCCGGCGCGATCGAGCGAGCCGGCGGACAGCGCGGCGGACCCGCAGGCGAAAAGGGCGGCCGCTACGAACAGCCGCTGGTTCCGCCGCAATTCCCGCACTTGTAGCAGCTCCCGTTGCGGGTCATCATGGATCCGCACTCGGCGCAGAGTGGAGCATCCTCGGCGGCCGTCGCAGGCGAGAAGGGCAGCGTCTGCTGGGGATCGGCTTCGGTGGGACGCAGCGTCATCGTCTCGCCTACTTCACCGGAGGCGTACTCGGATCCCAGGAACTTCGCGCCGAGCCACCGGAAGATGTAATCCATGATCGACTTGGCATAAGGGATCTGCGGATTGCCGGTGAAGCCGCTGGGCTCGAAGCGGACATGACTGAACTTGTCCACCAGAAACTTCAGCGGCACGCCGTACTGCAGGTTGAAGCTGATCGCGGTGGCAAAGCTGTCCATCAGGCCGGAGATGGTGGATCCTTCCTTCGCCATGGCGATGAAGATCTCGCCGGGGCTGCCGTCCTCGTACATGCCGGCGGTGATGTACCCTTCGTGGCCGCCGATGGAAAACTTATGGGTGATGGAACGGCGCTCGTCGGGCAGCTTCCGCCGGACCGGGCGGTAGACGATCTTTTCCACGGGCGCGGGCGGCGCCGCCGCGGTGGAGGCGGCCTTGGCGCCTTTGGACGTGCCGGAGCTCAGCGGCTGCACTCTCTTCGAGTTGTCGCGATAGATGGCGACGGCTTTGAGTCCGAGCCGCCAGCTCTCCGTGTAGGCTTCCATCACGTCCTCGACCGTGGACTCCTCGGGCATGTTGATGGTCTTCGAGATCGCGCCGGAGATGAAGGGCTGTACGGCCGCCATCATTTTCAGGTGGCCGGTATAGAAAATGGACCGGGATCCGTTCTGCGGCCGGAAGCTGCAGTCGAACACCGGAAGGTGCTCCGGCTTGAGCAGCGTGGTTCCCTCGATTGTCCCGGTCTGATCGATGTGGCTGACGATCTGGTTGGCGGTTTCCGGCGAGTAGCCGAGCTTGATGAGCGCCTGAGGGACGGTGTTGTTGACGATCTTGATCACGCCGCCGCCGACCAGTTTTTTGTACTTGACCAGCGCCAGGTCGGGCTCGATGCCGGTGGTGTCGCAATCCATCATGAAGCCGATGGTGCCGGTGGGCGCGATCACGGTGACCTGCGCGTTGCGATAGCCGGAAACCGTGCCGGTCTGGTAGGCGCGATTCCAGCAATCCCAGGCGCCGTCATAGAGCGCCGCAGGGATCAGGTTCTTGTTGATGCCGGCGACCGAATCCCGATGCATCGCGATCACGTCGAGGAAGGGCTTCTCGTTCTCCGGATAGGCGGGGAAGGCTCCCACCGCTTCTGCCAGACGGGCGCTGGTGAGATAGGCCTGCCCGCACATGACAGCCGTGAGGGCCCCGGCCCAGGCGCGGCCCTGGTCGCTGTCGTAGGGGATGCCCATCGACATGAGGAGCGCTCCCAGATTAGCGTAGCCCAGTCCCAGCGGCCGGAAATCGCGGGAGTTGCGGGCGATCTTCTCGGTCGGGTAGCTGGCGTTATCGACGATGATTTCCTGCGCGATGATCAGAGTGTCCACCGCGCGCCGGTAAGCCGCCACGTCGAACTGGCCGTCGGGGCCGACGAATCTGGCCAGATTCATCGACGCCAGGTTGCAGGCCGAATCGTCGAGGAACATGTATTCCGAGCAGGGATTGGAGGCGTTGATGCGGGCGGTATTCTTGCAGGGGTGCCAGCGGTTGACGGTGCCGTCGAACTGCATGCCCGGGTCGCCGCACTGATGGGTGGCTTCGGCGATCTGCCGCATCAGGTCCCGCGCTTTGTACCGGGCCACCGGAGCCGCTGAACCGACCGAGCGGGTCCACCATTCGCCGTCGTCCTTCACCGCCTGCATGAATTCGTCGGAGGCGCGGACCGAGTTGTTGGCGTTCTGGAAGAAGATGGAGCTGTAGGCGTCGCCATCGAGCGAGGCGTCATAGCCGGCGTCGATCAGGGTGTGGGCCTTCTTCTCTTCCTTGGCTTTGCACCAGATGAACTTTTCGATATCCGGGTGGTCCACGTTGAGGATGACCATCTTGGCGGCGCGCCGGGTTTTCCCGCCGGACTTGATGACACCGGCGAAGGCGTCGAAGCCCTTCATGAACGAAAGCGGGCCGGAGGCGCGGCCGCCGCTCGACAGCACCCCGTTCTCTTCCCGCAGCGCCGAAAGATTGGTTCCGGTGCCCGAGCCCCACTTGAACAGCATGCCTTCCGTCTTGGCCAGATCGAGAATGGACTCGAGCGAATCCTGCACGGAAACGATGAAGCAGGCCGAGCACTGCGGACGCCGGGCGGCCTTCTCGAGCTTGCGCACTTCCTGCATCGTCTCGTCGTAATACCAGCCGTACCCGCGCGCTTCGGCAACCCCGACGTTGAACCACACCGGCGAATTGAAGCAGGCTTTCTGGGTGAGCATCAGGTGGGCCAGCTCGCAGCGGAAATTTTCGACGTCGGCGTCCGTCTTGAAATAGCGGTCCGCCCTGCCCCAATCGGCTATGGTATCGACCACCCGGTGCACCAGCTGGGCCACGCTGGTTTCGCGCTCGGGCGTCCCCATCTTGCCGTAGAAATATTTGCTGGCCACGATATTGGTAGCCGTCTGCGACCAGTCCACCGGCGTTTCGATGTCGCGCTGCTCGAAAATGACGGCGCCTTTGTCGTTGCCGATGGCGGCCGTCCGCGTTTCCCATGAGACGGCGTCATAGGGCGTCTTACCGGGCTCCAGCCCGGCTGTAAAGTGCCGTTCGAAGGTGACCCCTTTCCGGTCCTCCTTCTTCTGCACCCTCTTCGAATCGCTGGTCGTGGAATTCAATTGCATCACAGGCTGGCCCATTCTTTCATCTCCTTGGCCGTCACTTCCATTATCCTGGTTCAATGACCGCAGTTGCAATCTTGCCCCAAGATCTAGTAGCGCGTCAAGGAATTTATCTATATACAGTGCTTCAATTTACGGAAGCCCTCTAGCGCAACTGTAATTATGCCTCATTCCGAACCGAGGATGCGCGCCGGATTACGGTACACTGGCCCCTTGAACGCGACGCGTCTCACCATCCTGCTGCTGACCGTGCTGCTGGGGACGAACGTTTACCGCGGCGCCTCGCAATCCATCACCATCGACGAGGCGTTCACCTACAACGCCTTCCTGGCGGGACCGTTGGGGGACCTGCTCAACCAGTACGACGCGAATCACCACGTCCTGCACAGTTTCCTGTGCAAGATTTCGATCGGTATTCTGGGGCTCTCCGAGTTCAGTTTCCGGCTGCCGAGCCTGCTGGGCGGATTGTTGTACTTCATGGCGGCGTTCCGCCTGGGCAGGCTCTTGTTCGGAAGCGGCTGGGCGCTGCCGCTTTCCATCTCGCTGCTGACGCTGAGCCCGGGGCTGCTCGACTACTTCTCCGCGGCCCGCGGATACGGGATGGCAGCGGCCTTTCTGATGCTGGCGATCCTGCAGATGGCGCACTACGACGATCGCCCGGGACGGCTGGAACGGGGGGCGCTGTGCCTGGCCGCGTCGGTAGCCTCCAACCTGTCGTTCGCGTTTCCGGCGGTCGCGCTGGCCCTGGTGTTTGCGCTGTCGATGGCAAGGGAGAACCGCCTGGCCGATGCCGTGGACCGTTTTCTGGTTCCGGGCCTGGTAACAGCGTTCACGATTCTGGTCCTGCCGCTGACGCACCTTCGTCCTCACCATTTCTACGCGGGGCTGCCCACTCTGCGCGAAAGCGTGGAGAGCGTCTGGGGCAGTTTCCTCTCGAGCGATCTCTCGCGGACTCCGGCGCCGCAAGGTATCTGGTTCCTGCTCCCCGTGGTAACGCTGGCCGCGGCGCTTTCACGGGGCGGACCCTTACGAAAGATCACTCCGGCCGCACGCGTCCTGCGGCTGTCGACGGCGGCGCTGGTGGGAAGCGTGCTCCTGCTGGTGACTGGGCATTACCTGCTGGGGATTCTGTATCCGGTCCGCCGGACGGGGCTGTACTGGATTCCGCTGCTGGTCCTGACCTGCCTGGCGCTGGCGGCGCATATTGTGAATACGAGCCGGGGACGCCGCGCAGCGGTTCCCTTCGCCGCCGCGGGGCTGGCGCTGGCCGCGCAATTTCTATCGCAGTGGAGCGTGAGCCGGTACGCGGAATGGCCTTACGACTCCGATACCAAGCGAGTGGTGAAGCGGATCATCGAGGACCATAAGTCGCATCCGTCGCCGGAGGTCACCGTGGGCGCGACCTGGGGCGTCGAACCGGGGGTGAACTTTTACCGCTACAGGTACCGCCTGCATTGGATGCTTCCGGTGGTGCGGGAACTGGAAGGGGTCAAGGCGCTTGACTACTACGTGCTGCGGGGGGACGACCGGAGCCTGGTCGAAAAGCGGGGCCTGGAGACGCTTTACGCCAACGAAGCCACCCTGACCACGCTGGCCGTCCCCAAGCGGTAAAACCGCTGTTTTCCGGGGAGACCGCACCACGCCTTCCGGTGTTTCTGAGCGTACACAGTACTTGCAGGCGGCCATTTGTGGCGCGGACCTCGGGGGCACGCCCCGGCGGGAGGCCACGGGGTATGATACGACTTCAGCCATGCGACGCCGTTTCGCGATACTACTCGCTCTTGCAACCTGCGCCTTCCCGCAGCAGGCCCGCCGCGGCAATCCTCCAGACGCGGTCGAGCTGTTCCGGGACCGGGGACTCGGACTCTTCATCCACTGGTCGGTGGACGCGCCTCTGGGGGGCGTGATCTCGCACTCGCTGGTGGGAGCGTCGCCCGATTATGTCGAGCGCTTCTTCCGCATCCTTCCCGGACAGTTCAATCCCGACCGGTTCCAGCCCGACAAATGGGCGGCGCTGGCCAAGCTCGCGGGATTCGAGTACATCATGTTCACCACCAAGCACCACGCCGGCTTCTGCATGTGGGAAAGCGACACCACCCCGTTCAGCGTGGGACACACCCCTTACGGAAAAGACCTCACGCGGCAGCTGGTGGACGCCTTCCGCAAGCAGGGCATCGCCATCGGCTTCTACTTTTCGCCGGACGATTTCTGGTGGCTGCATCGGAAGGGGATCACCATCAACCGGCAGGTCAAGGGAGTCTACCCGCAGGAAATCCCCGAGTTCATGGATTACACGCGGCGTCAGCTGCGCGAGCTGCTGACGAAGTACGGAACCATCGACTACTTCTTCTTCGACGGACCGGCGGAACAGCTCACCGATTATGCCTGGAGCCTGCAGCCGAACCTGGTGATCACGCGCGGCGTGATGGAGACGCCCGAGCAATACATTCCCGGCGTGCCGCTCAAGGGCGCCTGGGAGGGCAATCTCACGATGGGGACGGAGTGGCCGTGGAAGCCGACCAACGAAGTCTACAAGTCCGGTCAGGAGCTGATCGACATCCTGATCGAGACGCGGGCCAAGGGGGGCAACCTGCTGCTGAACGTGGGACCGAAGCCGGACGGAGAGCTGGCGATCGAGCAGGAGTCGCGTCTGCGGGAGATTGCGCTTTGGAACCTGGTGAACGGCGAGGCGATCAAGAACGTGCGTCCCTGGGTGATCACGAACGAGAACGACATCTGGTTTACGCGCCGCAAGGATTCCAACACGGTATACGCGTTCCTGACGAAGATGAGCCCGTGGAAACTGGGGGAGCCGAAAACGGTGACGCTGCGTTCGGTGCGCTCGACTCCCGGGACCGAGGTCAGCGTGCTCGGCCAGTCCGACCAGATCGTGGAGTACCGGCCGGAAGTGAAGCCGCAGACGCGCTGGAAGCAGTCCGGCGCGGGGCTGGAGATCACGGCCTACCGCGCGCAGCGGCTGTACACGGACCGGCGCTGGCCGAATCCGGTAGTGCTGAAGATCACCAACGTCGAGCCCGGCCTGACGCCGCCGGAAGCGCTGACCACGGGGGTCGAGTGGAACGCGGCGTCGGGAACGGCGGTGCTGCGGGGCCGTCTTACCAATCTCGGCAACGTCGAGAAGGTGGAGACCGGTTTCCAGTACCGCGAGAAGAAGGGCGGCACGGACCTGTCGGAGAAGACGGAGCCCTGGTCGGATCTTCCGGGCTCGGCGCGCACGTCCACCGGTGATTTCCAGTATTCGCTGACCGGGCTGCAGCGCAACCGGGCGTACGAATTTCGCGCGCGCGTGCGGCATCCGCTGATCACGATGTACGGCGAGGAGAAGACTTTCCGCACCTCGCCATAACGCTTTCACTATATTGATAAGGGAGCCAGCCCATATGCGCAGAAGAGAATTTCTGGCCGGCCTCGGGTGCGCGATTTCAAGCGCGCAGACGCCGGCCGCAAGACCGAACATCATTTTTATCCTGGCCGACGATCTTGGCTATGGCGACCTCGGCTGCTACGGGCAGAAGGTGATCCAGACCCCCAACATCGACCGCCTGGCGGCTGAAGGAGTGCGCTTCACGCGGGTCTACGCGGGCGACACGGTATGCGCGCCATCCCGGTGCGCCCTGATGACCGGCAAGCACACGGGCCACTGCCGCATCCGGGGCAACAAGAAGGACGTGCATCTCGAAGCCTCGGACGTCACCGTGGCCAGCGTGCTCAAGAAGGCCGGCTACCGCACCGGCATCTTCGGCAAGTGGGGCCTCGGCGGAGCGGGGTCTCCGGGCATTCCGAATCTGCAGGGATTCGACCAGTGGTTCGGATACATCGATCAGTCCCACGCCCATACCTACTACCCCGACCATCTCTGGGAAGACCAGCGCGAGTTTTACATTCCCGGCAACTTCAGCATGAAGACCGTGTACTCGCACGACCTGCTGACGCCGCGCGCCATCAACTTCATCGAAGGCAGTAAGAAGAGTCCGTTCTTCCTGTACCTGGCCTTTACGATTCCGCACGCCAACAACGAGCTGGGCAACAAGATGGGAAACGGAATGGAAGTGCCGGACTTCGGCCCTTACGCCGGCCAGAGCTGGCCCGACCAGGAGAAGGGCTTTGCCGCCATGATCACCCGCATGGACAAGGACATCGGCAAGCTGATGGAGAATCTGAAAAATCTGGGGCTGGACGGGAATACGCTGGTGATCTTCTCGAGCGACAACGGGGCGCACCGCGAGGGGGGCCATGATCCCGAGTTCTTCCACTCGCACGGTCCGCTGCGCGGGATCAAGCGCGACCTGTATGAAGGCGGGATACGGACGCCGGCGATCGCCCGCTGGCCCGGCAGGATCAAGGCGGGTCAGGTGAGCGACCAGGTGTGGGCGTTTTGGGATTTCCTGCCGACGGCGGCGGAGCTGGCGGGCGCCGAGGCGCCCAAGGGGATCGACGGCATCTCGATGGTGAACGCGCTTTTGGGAAAGAAGCAGCGCAATCACGAATATCTGTACTGGGAATTCCACGAGCGCGGTTTTTCGCAGGCGGTGCGGATGGACAACTGGAAGGGGGTGCGGCTGGGCGCCCGCAGCAAGCCGGTCGAGCTGTTCGACCTGAGCCGGGATATCGGCGAAAAGAATGACGTGGCCGGGCAGAATCCGGACGTGGCGGCCAAGATCGCGCGCATCATGGACAGCGCCCGGAGCGAGTCGAAAGAGTTTCCTGTCGTAGAACGTTCTGTTTAGCGGCAGCGGTTGAAAAACAGGCTGGACGCGGCGGCGGCTTGTTGCAGACGCCCGCCCGCTGTGTGATACCTTGGTTTCTTACTCGCATTGGAGGACACGCATGGAGGCTTTAGGCCTTATCGAGACGAAGGGGTTGGTTGGCGCAATCGAGGCGGCCGACGCGATGGTCAAGACCGCTAACGTCATTCTGGTCGGGAAAGAGTACATCGGCGCGGGCTTCGTTACGGTCACCGTGCGGGGCGACGTGGGGGCGGTCAAGGCTGCCACCGACGCGGGGGCCGCGGCTGCGCGCCGCGTGGGCGAACTGGTGAGCGTGCACGTCATCCCCCGTCCTCACGAGGAAGTCGAAAAGATCCTGCCCGGCGCTCCGAAGGGCAAACAGAACCTGGGATAGCGCGGCTCGCCGCGCGCTCATGACCCATGCTCGAAGACAAAGACCTCGTCTCGATTCAAGAGGTTCGCTCCAAGGTAGAGAAAGCCTACGGCGCCTGGCGGAGATACCGGGAGTTCAACCAGGAGCAGGTGGATTCGATCGTCGAGCGCATGGCGGCGGCCGCGCGCGCCGCTTCCCAGCGTCTGGCGGAAATGGCGGTCGAAGAGACGGGCTACGGGAACGCCAGGGACAAGCTGGCTAAGAACCTGCTTTGCGCGGATCTGCTTCCGCGGCGCATGCGCGGCATGAAAACGATCGGGGTGCTGCGGGAGATTCCCGAGGAAAAGGTCACCGAGATCGGCGTGCCGGTCGGCGTGGTGGCGGCGATTCTGCCTACCACCAACCCCACTTCAACGGCCATTTACAAGACCCTCATCGCGTTGAAGGCCGGCAATGCCGTGGTGCTCAGCCCCCATCCCAATGCGAAACGGTGCACGTGCGAGACCGCCGGCATTCTGTATCAGGCCGCGGTCGAAGCCGGAGCGCCGGCCGAGATCATCCAGTGCATTACGACGCCCACGCTCGAAGCCACCAATGCGCTCATGCGGCACGAGCACACCGGCGTGATCCTGTCGACGGGAGGCCACGGAATCGTCAAGGCAGCCTACTCGAGCGGCAAACCGGCATTCGGAGTGGGACCGGGAAATGTTCCGGTGATGCTCGAACGCACGGCCGACGTCGCGGACGCCATCGGCAAGATCGTGGACGGAAAGTCCTTCGACTATGGCACGGTCTGCTCGAGCGAGCAGGCGGTGGTCTACGAGGAGTCGCTGCGCGAGGGAGTGGTGGCGGCCTTGAAAGCGCGACGGGCATATTTCTGCAACGCCGCGCAGACGGAAGCCCTGGGAAAGCTGCTGCTGACGCCCGGCTGGACGGTGAACCCGAAGTGCGTCGGGCAGCCGGCGCCGAAGATCGCGTCGATGGCGGGCTTCGAAGTCCCGCCGGACACTCCGATTCTGGTGGTGGAGCTGAGCGGGGTGGGCAAACAACATCCACTATCGGCGGAGAAACTTTCCCCGGTTCTTTCACTCTATTCGGTGAAGGATTTCGCGGCCGGGCTGGGCATCTGCGAGGCGCTGCTGCGTTTCGGCGGGTTGGGGCACACCTGCGCGATCCATTCCCGGGACGACGCGCGCATCCGGGAATACGGCCTTCGCATGCCGGCTTTCCGCGTTCTGGTCAACACGCCGGCGCCGCAGGGCTCCACGGGAATCACCACCAACGTGTTTCCCTCGATGACGCTGGGCTGCGGAGCCATGGCGGGGAACATTACCAGCGACAACGTGGGTCCCCAGCATCTGATCAATATCAAGCGGATCACCTATGCCGTGAGGAAGCCGGAAGAAGCGTTCGAGGTTCCGATGGCGCCGCGGGCGGAGGTCCGCGCCGCGGACCGGGCAGCGGTGGCCGGAGCCGTGGAGCGCTATCTGGCCAGCCGGGGCGTATCGAAGGGAAACCCTGCCCCGGCGGGGTCGCGCGACGTGGTGGCGTCGGTGGTGGACCGGTTTCTGGCGGCGCGTACGGCCCCGGAGGCATCTCCTAAGCCGGCCGCGGCTCCGGCGGCGCCGCCGGCTCCCTCCGCTGCGCCTGCTTCCATTGTCGATTTTGTCTGTGAGAACGACGTCCGGGATGCGCTCAAGGCTTCGCGCAAGATTTTTGTCGGGCCGAAAACGATCATCACTCCCAGCGCCCGGGAATTCGGGGATCAGTTCGGTATTCTGGTTCTGGCGCAACGCTGAACGGTAAACAGCCGTGACTTTCAATCTGGATCATCTCAAACAGGAGCTGCTGGATTACATCGAAGCGGAGGGATTTGCCGTTTTCCGATGCCAGCCGGGATCCCTCGAAAGCGTACCCACGATCTATTGGGATTCCGAATCTTTTCCCGATTACAAATCGTTTCTCGGGGTCGCCAAAGTATCGGAGGCCCGCATCGTGGTGTTCGCCGACCGGGAATTCGAAGCCACCGAAATCGACGATGCGCTGGAGCAGCTGGAGGATTGCGAGTTCGGCCGGGACGAGCATCGCTCGATCGAGCGCAACCTCACCGACCTCCGGGCGTTTGCCGGACGCACCTGCAGTCTCGAAATCGCCTTCGATTACAAGAGCCGCATGTACGTATTCGAGCTGGTGACCGACTGGTTCCAGACCTTCCTCGATCTCTCCGAACTGCTCATGGCGGCGGCTCCGACGGGCAACGATGACGAGGAGGAGGAGGAGGGCGGTTCGGACAGCTCGTTTGGAGGTTACTACTCCAAGAATTGAGCGCCTCGGCCCAAGCCGGAGAAGCAACGCCCGGAGGAAAGTACCGCTGGCGGCTCCCTGAATTGGAGCAAGCCGCCGCCGAGTCCTTCGGCGCCGCCGTGGGGGTGGGGCCGATCGCCGCGCGCGTGCTGTTTGGACGCGGCATTCGGGAACCGGGGGCCGCCCGCCGTTTTCTCGACCCCTCGCTGCAGGATCTGCACGATCCGCTCTGCATGCGCGGCATGCCCGAAGCCGTGCAGCGTTTGCGCCGGGCCGCCGCCGCCCGCGAGAAGATCCTGATTTACGGCGATTACGACGTGGACGGAACCACGTCCGTAGTGGTGCTGAAAAAGGCCATCGAGCTGGCCGGCGGGGCGGCGATCTTTCACGTGCCGGACCGCTTCAAGGAAGGCTACGGGATGCGCGCCGAGGTGGTGGAGCGCGCGGCCGCGGAAGGCGTGCGGCTGATCGTCAGCGTGGATACGGGCATCCGCGCGGCCGAAGTAACGCGCCGGGCAAGGGAACTGGGCATCGATGTGATCATTACCGATCACCACCTGCCGGAGTCCGATCTTCCGCCCGCACTGGCCGTGCTCAATCCGAACCAGCCGGAATGCCGCTATCCGGAAAAGAATCTCTGCGGCGTGGGCGTGGCCTTCAAGCTGGCGCAGGGGCTGCTCCAGACGATGGGCTGGCCGGAAGGCAAGCTGCGGCGGGTTCTCGAGTCCTTCCTCAAGCTGGTGGCCATCGGGACGGTGGCGGACGTGGTGCCGCTGACCGGCGAGAATCGGATCATCGTCAAGCACGGTCTGGCGGGCCTGAGGGTGGTGAACAATATCGGACTGCGGGCGCTGTTGAAGGTGGCCGGACTGCCCGAAGGCAGCGTGCCCTCGGCGGGTCAGGTTGCGTTCCAGGTGGCGCCGCGCATCAACGCCGCCGGCCGCATGGCCACGGCGCGCGATGTGATCGAGCTGCTGATCACTACCGACGGCGCGCGCGCCGAACAACTGGCGGCGCAGCTCGACGCGCTGAATACCGACCGGCGGGGGGCCGAAGCGCAGATCCTGAAGACGATCCTCGAAGAGTGCGACGGGGCTCCGGTGACGGACCGGAATTTCGCGCTGGTCTTCGCGGGGCAGGACTGGCACCGCGGGGTGCTGGGCATCGTGGCGGCGCGGCTGGTGGAGCGCTTCCACCGGCCGGCCTTCGTTCTGGGGCACACGGCCGAAGACGGCCTGGCTCAGGGGTCCGGACGCAGCATCTCCGCCTTCCACCTGCTCGACGCCCTGGAGCAGATGCCGGAGCTGTTTACGAAGTTCGGCGGCCACTTCCATGCGGCCGGCCTGACGCTGCCGTCGGACCGCGTGGACCAGTTCCGGGACCGGTTGAACGCCTATGCCTCCGCACGCCTGACCGCGGAGGATTTCATCCCGACGCTCACCGTTGACGCCGCCGTCAGACTCGATGAAATCACGGAACGCTCGGCGGCCGAGGCGCTGGCGCTCGAGCCTTTCGGGATGGGCAATCCCCGGCCGCTGCTGCTCGCGCGCGGCGTCGAGATCGCAAGTCCCCCGGCCTGGATGAAAGAGAAGCACGCCCGCTTTTTGGTCCGGCAGGGCGGCCGGACGATGCGGTTGAAGGCGTGGAACTTCCTCGAGCGGGCGTCCGAGCTGGTTGCGGGGGCGAGAATCGACGTGGTCTTCGAGCTGGAAGAGGATGCCTACTCGCTCTCCCGAGGATACGCGGGCTGGGCGGCGACGCTGAAAGACCTCAAGCCGTCGGTGTAGCGGCGGCGACGGTCACGTCGGCGAACTGTGGGAACGGACGCCGCGATTGAGCGTTGCCCGGTCCCAGCAGCTCCGGCCGCACCTGGGTTCTGGGTCAGCGACGCCGGGGCCGGCAGCTTGTGGCCGAGCGTGCTCAGATATCCCAGCTCGAGCAGCATCTGGCCGGGAAGCTGCCGCTCGATATTGAAGTTGAAGGTGGTCAGGTAGCCGGTGGCCCGGCCGTCCGGCTCAAAAAATTCCACGGAGACCTTGGTCGGCTGGCCGATGGCGACAGTCCCGAAGCCGGGCTTCAGATCCTGTTCGGTTGGCAGCGCGATGGGCGGTATGCCCGCGCTCAGCCGCAGCGGCCCCGTCAGCCCGTTATCGGGAGAGACGAAGTCGCCTTGCACGCTGAATCCGAAATTGGAGACCACCGGAGTGGCCTGATCGTACTGCCCGGTGTAGACCACGGCGGCGCCGGGCGCGGACCAGTCCGGCGCGCGGGCCGAAATTGTTCTTGTCGAAGTTGTGAGCGTACCGGCTGACGCCGTTGCGTCCGGACCAGATGACGGTTCCGGGACAATTGCACGCCGGGTTGATGGCGAACCGGTGGAAGGAGTTCTGGCGGTTGTCGATGTCTTGGCGCTCTGGCCCACCACGCCCTCGAACGTGACGCTGACCTGCACGGGCGTCAGACCGGCGGCTCCAGGCTGCGCGAAAGTGTCCGTGATGGTCGCCGAAATGGTGCAATCCGGGTTGACCAGATAAGTGCCTACGTGCGCCAACGCTCCGCCCGCCGTCCCGCTGGCGAACATGAAGCCGTTACCGTCCAGGAACAGTCTGCCGACCGAAGAAAACGCCGCTGTGTTGGCCGCGCCGGCGGCCAGCGCTCCCAACCGGGTCGTACTGCCTCCGATCGGGGTCACGGCCGTGGTTGCCTGCGGGACGAAATCGGAACTCCTGCCTCAGCCCAGCGCGTAGCCGCCGATGGCGTCTCCGTTTCCCTGCAACTGCGGGCTTGTAAAGGCGGCGCGAGGGCAAGCGCCCCTCCTGAAATCAGCGTGCCCAGGTAATTGAGCTTACCCATACGCTTTTTGACCAGAAATTACGAGGATACAAAGCGGGGCTCGATAGGGCCAAAACAGACTTCGGTGGTTTTGTGTCCCCGGGTGAACGCGGATCCGTGGAAAGCCTGTGTACTTCCGAACACCATCGGCGCGAAAAGTAGCAGGAATCAGGAGAGAGCTTGGGAGGGACGGTTAACGATACTTAGGGACCTTTTAAGGACCCGGCCGCGGCTGACCTATGTAACGCCGCGGCCGGATACTCTTCTTGATGCGCTTGAAGCTACTGCTGACGCGCCTCGCCGGAACCGATCACACCCGGGTCGGTGAAGACAAACTGCAGCGATTGCCGGGCTCCGGTTTGCAGGCCGTTCGAACAGGCGGCTGCTTCATTGACCAGCACGAAGCTGATGTTTCGCGCCACGCCACTGGTATCCTGCAGACGTGCGGTTCCGGTGCAGTCGGCGTTCACGGTGTAGGTTCCAGTGATCGCCCGCTTGACGGTGGCGTTGGTGGACGAAAAATCCGTCACCAGATTTCCGGCGCCGTCGGCGACGGTGCGGCCGAGCAGGAGGAAAGGCGTCCCCAGCGAGCCGGCCACTCCCGAGGTGAAGGCGCCGGCGGTTCCCGTGGTTCCCGTCGTCGTCACTCCCCCTCCACCGGTCAGGCCGCCGCCGGTAGTCGTGCCGGTCGCGGTGGCTGACGTAACCATACCCTGGCCGCTCACCGCGTAGTTTCCAAAAATCGAAGCGTTGGTGCAGGAGCTGAATTGGGACGTCTTGACCATCGTGACCGTGGCGCCCGCGCCGCCGGCGTTGGTTACCACGAGATGGATTTCGCTGCTATTGCCGGAATCGACGATCACTCCCTCGAGGTTGACCGTGTGACTTCCCAGGTTGACTCCCGGCGCTCCGAACACGCCGCCGATCGGGGTGGTAGTCGTAGTCGAGAAGGGATCGCCGACAGTCATTGTCACTGCGCAATCGGGCGTCACGACGTAGGTCCCGACCAGGACGTTGGTCAGTAATACGCCATTGGAGTTGGCGGCGAAAAGGTTCCCCATTCCGTCGGCAAACATACGGCCGACAACGGAAAAGCTGTTGCGGTTTAACAAGCCGCTTACCAGATTGCCGATCGGAGTGTTACTACCGACAACCGCGGCTCCGCTGGTTCCCGGCGGCGTTACCGGGACTGGAACGAGCGGTCCCGAGTTGGTTCCGGGGGCTGTGGCTCCGAGCAGGAAAAAACCGGCTCTGGAGGCTGTAAAACCGTAAGATCCGACGATATCGCCGTTCCCCGAACAGGTCCGGGCCTGGAGTTGAGGGGCTGCCAGCGATGCGCCGATAAGTACGGATGCGACTGTTGCAAGCATTGTCTGTAGCTTCATTTGACAGTAATTCTCCTGGACAGTAATCTCCTGGACAGTAATTCTCCTGGATTTCGGCCACCGGGAGTGTTTAAGAACACCCGTGACACGCATGCGCTAACCGGCGGCAATTGTACGGCCAACGGATATACGGTGGAAGCGCCCGATAAGGCCTTAGATAATCGCTCGAGCCACTCTCGGGACGCCGCCAAACCTTACGTAAATCCTTCTCAGGAAATTCATTCAAGAGTAAGTTTTATATCCCGGCAAAGGTAGCTTTAAAGCTGATTCTGATGTCGGCAAAAGGATGGCACTTAAAGTGCAACGCATTGGCCCGAGGGTTCGTCTGAACTTTCAGGGGTGCCACTTTATGCTGAATTCGGTCCTTAACACGTTTTTCGGTTGTTCGCACCGGCGAACTACCTTCCCGATCACTCCAAAGCGGCCGGCTGGACGTATCGGCGCCTATGTCACGTGTCTCGACTGCGGCAAAGAGTTTTCCTATAATTGGGACGAAATGCGAATGGAGGAGCAATCGGCGCCGTCGCCGCTGGATGCGCCACCCGAACATCCGGTGACTCGCCCAATACAGGGACTATCGCGTCTTCTGCGGCTCGGAAACTGATTCATTCATCAGGAGCTCGCCTACTTTCTCCCGGAGTGCGTGGGTGAGCGTGGATCTGTCTTTCAAGGTCAATCGCGAAGTGTCGACCGGATCGCCGATGCGCAGTTTCACCACTCCGCTCATGATCTGCATCGAACCCATTTTGAGTACGTTGCGGGTCCCGATCAGCGCCACCGGCACTACCGGCACACCCGCTTTGATGGCAATGTAGGCGGCTCCTTCGCGAAATTCGAGCAGGGTGTCGTCCTGGCTCCGTCCACCTTCCGGAAACAAGAGGACCGAAACGCCACGCTCGCGGATGATTCTGGCGGCGTCGCTCATGCTTCTGAGAGACGCCCGCGGATCGCCCTTTACGACCGGAAGATGTCCCGCTCTTCGAAGATGAGTTCCCAAAATCGGGATCATGAACAAACCCCTCTTCGCCAGGAACCGGAACTGGAGCGGGATGTGCGCCAGCACCACGGGTGTATCCATCAGGCTGCGATGGTTGGCGACGAACACGTAAGCGCCCTGCAGGTCGATTTTTTCGAGGCCTTCGATTTCCATTCTGACGCCGCTAACCATGAGCAGCATCCGCGACCAGACGCGTGATATCTGGTGTTGCACGCGCCCCTGCGAGTCAAAAAGGGACACCAGCAGTGAGATTGTTCCCATGATGATGGTGGCCAGGATGATGATGGGGTCCGTGATCAACAGGGAACGGATGTAGGCCGGCGACATGTTCGATCCGGGGAATTATATCAACCGCCGGGCCTCCGCTACCACGAACAGCGATCCGGTGATGAAGACGGCCTCTTCCGGTCCGGCTCCTCTCACCTGGTCCAGCGCTTCCTTGACGCTGCCGGCGATCCGTATGTCGGGATGGCCGGCCAGGCCGAGGATTGTCTCCGGACGCGTCGCCCGCTCCTGCGCGGGCGCGGTGACGATCACCGAAGCGGCCGCCGGGAACAGGATCGACGCCATCTCGGCGACCGCCTTATCCCGCATCGCGCCATAAATCAAGGTCACTTTCCGATCGCAGTAGAAGCGCCGGATGAAGTCCACCAGGGCCCTGGCGCCGGAGGGGTTATGCGCGCCGTCAAGAATGATCTCCGGCCGCGTGGACACGGTTTCAAGCCGTCCGGGCCAGCGCACGGAGGCGATACCCGCTTCGATAGCGCCGCCGGGAATGTCCAACACCCGGAGCGCGGCCACCGCCGTCACCGCGTTTTCCACCTGGTGATCGCCGGGAAGGGGGCAGCGGACGCGCACGACCTCCTTCCCGCGACGGGCAGTGAAGCGGCTGCCGTGCGCGTCCTGCCGGCAATCTTCGATCGTCCACTCTTCCGCCCCGGTGACCGGACATCCCAGGGCTGACGCGCGTCCGCGCAACACGGCGCCGGCTTCCGGCCTCTGGGGCGAGAAGACCGCTGGCACGCCCGGCTTCAGGATACCGGCCTTTTCCGAAGCGATGGCTTCGAGGCTGCGTCCGAGGAGCGCTTCGTGATCGAAATCGACGCGGGTGATCACCGACACGGCGGGAGTCACGACGTTGGTCGCATCTAGTCGCCCTCCCAAGCCGGTTTCGAGCACGGCGATGTCCACAGGCGCCTGACGGAACAGGACGAACGCCATCGCCGTGACGGTCTCGAAATACGTCGGGTGGCGCTCGATGCGGCCGTCCCGGATAAGTGCCTCCGCGGCTGCATGGACGCGGTTGAGAGCTTCCGCAAAAGACTCTTCGGTCACCGCATCGCCGCCGATCCGAACGCGCTCCTCGGGCTTTTCGAGGTGAGGCGATGTGTAGAGTCCCGTCCGCAAGCCCGAGGCGCGAAGCGCCGCTTCGAGCATGGCGCAGGTAGAGCCCTTTCCATTGGTTCCGGCGACGTGCACGAAGCGGCGCGCCGACTGCGGATTCCCCAGGGCGCCGAGGAGCGCGGTAATCGTCTCCAGGCCGAATTTCGCGGTCTTGATTTCGTTGCCGAGCGAGTAGAGAAACCGGACCGAATCCGGATAGTTCATGACCCGACGGGACCGCAGAAGAATTCGAAGGCTTTTGCGATGTAACTCTTCATCTGAGGCCGCGGCACGACGGCGTCGAGCATTCCGTGTTTGACCAGGAACTCGCTTCGCTGGAATCCTTCGGGCAGCTTCTGACGGATCGTCTGTTCGATGACGCGTGGTCCAGCAAAACCAATGAGGGCCCCCGGTTCCGCGATGTTCA
>DATJFH010000054.1:0-22799 GCA_035495815.1 Bryobacteraceae bacterium | reverse complement strand
GATGGCCGCCCGCAGGGTATCGATGCCGTCGCCCGTTTTCGCCGACACGGGAATGAAATCCGCGTCGAGTTCCGCGCGCCGCGCCAGGTCGGCCTTATTCCCCACCAGAATCCACCGGCCCTGGCGCCGCACTCGATCGAGCAGCTCCAGATCCTGGCGCCCGACCGGCGTCGAAAGATCGAAGACGAGCAATGTCAGATCCGCATCGGCCATGGCCTGGAAGCTGCGTTCGATTCCGAGGCTCTCGATCGTGCCTTCTCCCTCGCGAATCCCGGCCGTATCGACCAGCCGCACCGGAATTCCCTGAATGGCCGCGACCTCCGACACCAGGTCGCGCGTGGTGCCGGGAATGTCGGTGACAATCGCCCGCTCCTGCTCGAGCAGACGGTTGAACAGGCTGCTCTTCCCCACGTTGGGCCGTCCGACGATCGCCAGCGTCAGTCCGGAGTGGACCAGCCTGCCAAACGTGAAACTGCCGGCCAGGGCCGCGATGCCGCCGCGAACAGGCTCGATCCGCCGCAGGATCTCGCTATCCGGGGCGACACTGATATCGTCCTCGGCAAAATCGATGCCCGCTTCGAGCAGCGAGATCAGCTCGAGGAGCTGCTCCTTGAGGGGACCGATCCGCTTCGACACCGACCCTTCGACCTGCCGCGCCGCGACCCGGGCCTGGTACAGCGTGGTGGCCTCGATCAGATCGCGAACGGCTTCCGCGCGGGGCAGATCGATGCGGCCGTTCAGGTACGCGCGCAAGGTGAACTCGCCGGGTTCGGCAAGCCGGGCTCCCTCCTCCACGGCTCGCTGCAGGCAGTGCCGCAGCACGACGGGCGATCCGTGGCAGGCGATTTCGACCACATCTTCGGCCGTATAGGAACGGGGGCTTTCAAAAAAGGAGACCACCACCTGGTCCACGTCGCCCAGGCGGGCGAGACTGGAGGTCCAGCTCCTCCATTCCGGCGGATGCGGAAATGTCAGGATGCGCCCGGCGACCGCGCGGGCGCTCGAGCCTGACAGACGAACGACACCGATTCCGCCGCGGCCCTGCGGAGTGGAGATGGCCACAATTGTGGAATCGGGTCCACGACCCGTGTACATCTATCTTCTGGCCCGGCCGAAAGGTCGCGGTCCGCGATTTCCGCGGCGGTCCCGGTCGCGATCCCGGTCGCCACGGCCGTCGCTGTCGCGCCGCGGCGGGGGCGGAGGAGGAGGCGGCGGCACGCTGGGCATTCCCGCCGGGTACACGCACACCTGGCGATGGCCGCCAAAACCGGCGCTCTCGCTGCGAAGCTCCGTCTCGCCACGGAGCGCCAGATGGATCACGCGGCGCTCACGGCTGTTCATCGGGTTGAAGAAGAACGGCTCGCCGGTGCGCTTCACTTTCTCCGCGGCGGCCGACGCGCTCAACCGCAGCTCTTCAATGCGCAGCATGCGGTAATCGTTCGCGTCGAAGGAGAGGCGCGAATGGTCTTCCGAGGGCATCCGCAGGGCTTCCATGGTGACCTGCTCCAGAGCCAGCAGCAGTTCCGCCCGGTTTGCCAGCAGCAGATCCACGTCGGACCCTTTGAACTGCACGGTCACTTCGGGGCTCTCGAACTCCGGATGCACCGGTTCTGATTCGACCAGGTCGAAGTCCAGCATGAATCCGGCCGTCTTCAGCAACGGACGCAGAAATTCGCTCAAACGCGGGCCTATCGACTGGACGGTATATTTCTTGGCGCTCAACGCTATTTCCTGCCGTTCTTCTTTTTTGTAACCTGAACCGACTGGGCCACATCCGCCGCCACCGCCGTACGGTTGAAGAACCACTGCTGGGCGATGTTCACGATGTTGCCAGTTAACCAGTATAGTACCAGACCCGCCGACGCATTGTAGAACATGAAGCCGAACATGAGGGGCATGAACATCATGACCTTCTGCTGCGCCGGATCGCCGCCCGTGGTGGCAGGGGTCATCTTCTGCATGATGAACTGGGTGGCGATCATGGCGATCGGCAAGAGGTGAATCGGAATGGTTTCGTGCTGGGAAAGATCGGTGACCCAAAGCCAGCTGGCGCCGCGCATTTCAATGGCGATCGAGAATACCTTGTAGAAGGCGAACAGAAAGGGCATCTGCAGCGCCATGGGCATGCATCCTCCGAGAGGGTTGACTCCATGCTTGCTATAGAGGGCCATGACCTCCTGGTTCTGCTCCTGCTTCTTGGGGTCCCGCATGCCGACGTTCTTGTACTTCTCGTTGATAGCGGCTATTTGAGGCTGCAGCGCCTGCATCTTCTTCATCGATTTCATGCTCGATATCTTGAGCGGGAAAAGGGCGAAGTTGATGAAGATGGTCATCAGGATGATGGACCAGCCGTAATTGTGGATGTAATTGTCGGTGAGCCAGTGCATCACCAGAAACAGAGGCTTGGCGATAAACGAGAACCAGCCGAAATCCACGACCTGCTCGAGCTTCGGATTGACCTGCTTGAGAATGTCGAGGTCCTTGGGTCCGACGAACAGCGCCATTTTGTTGATGCCGTCGCCGCCGACCGCGGCTCCGGTGAGCTGCTCGGGAGTGGAATTATGGGGAGTCGGGGCTTTGTCGTCGAATGTCTTCATTTCGACGGGACCGCTGCCCGGCAGGAAGGCGGCGGTGAAATAAGTGTCCTCGAGTCCGGCGAAGGAGAAGGAGCCGACCACGCTGACGGGTCCGTTTTTCGCCTCTTTGGCCTCGGTAGTGACGAGCTTTCCGGCGTTGGCGTCGTAGTAGATTCCGTGCTGAGCCGCAACAGGACTGGGAACGGTCATGTCGCCGAATCCGCCGCGCCACTGGATCAGGTGCGGAACCGGGACGCCGCCGCTGTGGACTTCGGTGGTCACCTGCGACTGGTAGGCGTTCTTCGTGAAGTGGAACGTCTTCCGGGCGGAAACTTTGCCATCCGAGTATTCGAAGCTGATCTCGAGACCGTCATCCGACTTGTTGACGGCGTAGAGTACATTATTCAGATCGACGGCGGGCTTCGTATTCTTGAAATCCAGCGAAAAGGGGAAGCCGGTCTGGGGCGCGGCGGCTGTGTTGACGAGCTCGAGCGGCTTGCTGGCCGAATCTTTGTACTTCTTGAGAACCCAGCTTTGGACCACCGCGCCGCGGTTCCAGAAGACGATGCGGTAGATGTCGGTTTCGACCGTGACCGTCTCTTCGCGCTGGGCGGAAACCTGTCCGGCTGGCGCGGCTGACGGGGCTGCCGGCTCCGGCGGCTTGGCGCCTGGTTGCACTGCCGTTTGCGGCGGGGTTCCGGCGGCGGGAGCGGGCTCGCCTTTCTTAGCGGCGGCGGGCGGGGCGGGCGGAGTTTTGAAAAAGTACGGCGTAGTGAACAATACCGCGCCCATGAGGACGAAAGCCAGCAGCAGCCGTTTTTCGATCGAGAGCTCCTTCTTCTCCGAAGCTCCGGATCCCGTCGTTTCGCTGCCTTTTAAGAAATCGAACATAGTTACCTGACGGATCGTCTACCGGACCGGATCGAGACCTCCGGCATGAAAAGGATGGCAGCGCGACAGCCGCTTGATTCCCAGCCATACACCGCGCGCGACTCCATACTTTTCCACAGCCTGAAGCATGTACACCGAACAACTCGGATAATAGCGGCAAGCGGAAGGCAGCGCCGGCGATACCGCTACTTTATACAAACGCAAAATGCCGACAATCAGTTTGCGCATCGTTGAAACAACTTCTCCACTTCATGTTCGATCTGGGCGAAGGGAGCGGTCATGACGCGCACGCGCGGATTGATGACGATCTCCCACCCGGCGCCCGCCTGTTCGAGTCGAACGCGGACGGCTTCGCGCACCCTTCGTTTGATCCGGTTCCGAATCACGGCGCCACCCAGGGCACGGGGACAGGTAAACCCCACCCGCACACCTGCCTCTCCATTATTTCGCAGACAGAACGCGGAGAAAAGCGGCCCGGAAAACTTGGCGCCCTGGTCGTACACTCTTCGGAAGTCCTTGGAACGGAGAATACGCGCGGACTTTGGAAACCCCGCTATGCCGTTACCTCTCGTCGCTGACGGTAAGCTTCTTTCGTCCGCGCGCGCGGCGGCGGGCCAGCACGGCGCGGCCGTTCTTGGTGGCCATACGGACGCGAAAGCCGTGCGTCTTGGCGCGCTTTCGGTTATTCGGTTGAAAAGTACGTTTCGGCATCTTGATTGTCCCGCCCGCAGGTGAGCCTGCTCGCGCGAGCGTCTCTTCGAGTTAAAGTATTGAATTCCTCTGAACTTCTAGTATAGTGCAGCGGCAGGACGGGAGCAAACGCACGACCGGACAGGCGAACCCGCCGCGCCCGTACAGCGCCCGTGGCCTGATCCTATTGATTCCCCGCGGCTTCTCAGTCAGCTCGGGTTACTGTATGCGAGAAGTGCGAAACTGTGGCCATGGGCCAAAATCGAGATACCGGAGAACGCCGCATCCAAAGGGGATCAGGCATCCATGAACACTGAGGCGCGCAGCTTGAACCTGACCGTCCGCGCCGCGTGTCTGGCGGCCGGACTCGCCTTCACGATGCGCGGGGCGACCGATTTCGATTCCTATTCCGTTTCCGAAGCACTGGTCCCGATGCGGGACGGCGTCCGGCTTGCCACCGACTTATATCGTCCCGCGCGCGGCGGCAAAACCGTGGAAGGCAAATTCCCGGCGCTGATTTACCGGACTCCCTATAACAAGGACGGGCAGAAGAGCGCCGGCATTTACTTCGCCCAGCGCGGGTATATCGTACTGGCGCAGGATTGCCGCGGCCGCTTCCGGTCCGAGGGCGAGTTCTATGCCTTCATCAATGAAGGCCGGGACGGCTACGACGCGATCGAGTGGGCGGGAAACCAGAGCTGGTCGAACGGGCGCGTGGGGACCATCGGCGCTTCTTATCTCGGGTGGGACCAGTATCATGCCGCGATGTACCGTCCTCCGCACCTCACCGCCATGTTCGCGCTGGTGGGCGGCGCTAACTTTTACGACGAGTACGGCTATCCGGGCGGCGCGCCGAACCTGGGGTGGCCGCTCTGGATCCTCAATTCGGCTTTGACCAGCCCCGAGGCTGCCCGGAATCCCGCGAAAGCCGCTTCCCTCGGCGCCGTGCGGCAGAATCCCCGGGCGTGGCTCGCGCAGGCTCCCCGCCGGCGCGTGGCCCTTTTCGACGACTTTCCGTTCCACAAAAAGATGTACCAGGATTTCTACGATCATCCGTCGCTCGATTCCTACTGGAAGCAGAAGGGTTTCTACACCGCCGGAAATTACAGGGAGATGAAGGACGTTCCCGTCTACTTCCTGACCGGCTGGTATGACTATTTCGGCGCGGGCGTGCTCGAAGATTTCACCGCCCTGGCGCGCCTGCAGACGACGCCCAAAAAGCTGATGGTAGGCCCGTGGCCGCACGGAACCGGAGGGGCCATCTGCGGCGACGCCTTCTATGGCGCCCCGGCGCAGGTGGATCAGAACGCACTGGCGCTCGACTGGTTCGATCACTGGCTCAAGGGGCGAGAGCTGCGCGTGATCGGCCCGGAGCCGGTGCGGCTGTTCCGCATGGGCGGGGGGGACGGTACGCGCGTGAAATCCAAGCTCATGCACGGCGGGCAGTGGCGCACGGCGTCGAGCTGGCCGCCGCGGGATTCGCAGCCCGCCAGGTTCTACATGCATTCAGGCGGCGCGCTGAAGACGACGACGCCGGCGCGATCGGCCCCTTCCACCTTTGTCTACGATCCGCAAAATCCGGTCCCCACGAGGGGCGGACGCTATCCGCACGGTCAGGCGGATACCTGCGCGCAGGACCAGGGTCCGGCGAATGCTCGTGCGGACGTCCTCTCGTTCTCCACGGCGCCGCTCTCATCGGCGGTGGAAGTGACCGGCAAGGTGCGGTCCACGCTTTGGATCGCCTCGGATGCGGTCGATACCGACTTCACCGCCAAGCTCATGGACGTCTACCCGAGCGGCTACGCGCTGATCCTGGCCAACGGCCGCCTGCGGACGCGGTACCGGGAAGGCTTCGAGGCGCCGAAGCTGATGAAGCCGGGCAGCGTCTACAAAGTCACGATCGATCTCGGCTCGACCAGCAACCTGTTCCAGCCCGGACACCGGATCCGTCTCGATATTTCGAGCAGCAGCTTTCCGGAGTTCGAGCCCAATCCGAATACCGGCGAGCCCGCGGGCGATTGGACGCGGCGGGTAAAGGCGCGGAACGCCGTATACCACGAGGCGTCGCGCCCGTCCTACGTGGAATTACCCCTGATCAAATGAGCGCGGGCAGGATAGGGCTCTTGCTGTTGGCGTTGTCGGCGGTCCGGGCGTCGGACTATGCCGGCGCGGAGGCCTGCGGCAAGTGTCATCCGGCGCAGTTCGCGGCGCAGTCGGGGACCGCGCATGCCGCGGCGCTGACCCGGTCGAAGCCGCCACAGCCGGGCGATTGGGCATTCGGCGCGGGCGCGCAGGCGATCACCTTTGTCAAACGGCTGGAAGACGGGCGCTACCTCGAACTCGGCGAAAGCTGGTATCGAAAGCTGAAAAGCTACGCCCGGACTCCGGGACACACCGGACCGGAAGGCGTCCGCTACCGCGTTTTCGATCCCGAGGCCAAGATTCTGCGCTGCTTCGGCTGCCATTCTACCGGGCCGCTGAGTCTCGCCAAGGATGAGTCCATCGTGCCGCGGGAGCTCGGTGTTCGCTGCGAGGTCTGCCACGGCCCGGGAGCGGCGCACGCAGCCGATCCGGCGCGGGAGCATGTGAAAAATCCGGGAAAGCTCGATGCGGCGGAGTTGAACAATTTCTGCGGCGCCTGCCACCGCACGCCGGCCGCCCCCGGTGAGACGCCGGATCTGCGGGCGCCCTGGAACGCGCGTCATCAGCCGCTGCTGCTGGCGGCCAGCGCCTGTTTCAAAGCGAGCCGCGGCAAGCTGAGCTGCCTGACCTGCCATTCGCCGCACGCGCCGCTCGAAACGCGGCCAGCCCGCTATGACGCAGCGTGCCTGAAGTGTCACCCGGCTCCGAAACATTCCAAGCCCATTGCGGCCCTGGCCTGCGTCGATTGCCACATGCCGCCGGTACGTCCGGACGCGAACCTGGCGTTCGCCAATCACCGCATCGCAATCTATGCCGCGGCCGATCCGCTGACGCCGGTCAAGGGCGTCCGTTGAACTCCGGGCGGGCGGACGAAAGCCTGAGCGAGCACCACGCGCGCCGCCGGGGCATGCGGCATCCCGGCCTGGGGACTGCGGGTTGCGGGCCCACGGCAGTCAGGACTGCCTGCGCCCTATCTCGGGTTCACGGCGAAGCCGCCGAAGTCGATCGCGGTGGCATGCCGCCTGCCGTCGACCTGAGTTTCCGCTTTGACGCGCATCACCCGGGCCCCGCTGGCCGTCGTTGAAAAGAAAATCGAACCCGCCCACGGTCCGCCGCCGGTTTCCGACATGATCGAGCCGGCCTGATCGGGTAATCCCTGCAGGAACGCCTGAACAGTGGCGATCACCGGCGCCGCCGACGTGATTCCCGCGGTGATGGTTGCCCGGTAGCCCGACCCGTCTCCGGGGACCGACGCGGGATCCACCGTGGGGTTGACGATCGACGGCGCCGCGCCCGTGTTCGCCGGGTTGATCTCCGCGATCGCAAACTGCACGCCGCCGCCGGCGGACGGCGCCGTGAACAGAAACCGCGTCCCATCCCCCGCCATGCCGGAGCGGTTCGCGGCGTTCCCAACGGCCAGCTGAGTCGCATTCCCTACCAGCGGCGCGAACAGCTGCACCAGCAGCGAGCCGTCAGTTCGAAAGAGCAGTCCGCTTCCCAGCCCGCCGGCGAAAATCATGGATCCATCGTTGCTGAGCTGAATCGCAAAGTGGCCGAAGCCGGTGGCCAGCGTCTGGCCCGCCGTTCCGTCGAATCGAATCACGGCCAGCTCGGAGGGCGCTCCCGGCTGAGGAGCGCCGCTGTACCCGACCGTAGCCCCATCCGCGCTGATTGCGGTTACGAACAGGGAGCCAAGGCCCGACCGGATCACATGCAACGCCGACCCGTCGCCGTTCACCCCCATGATGCAGCGGCCCTTCCCAGCGGTCTCTACTCCGAAGACGATGCGTGAGCCGTTGGAGGAGACCTCGATCCCGCTGGGAAACGGGCTGTCGGAGACCATGCGCGTAATGTCGGGGACATTCAGCGCGGCGGCCGCGTCACGTCCGGAGGCGAGTTGGCGCAGCGAGGACCCGTCGCTGTTGATCGCCCAGACGCCGCGATCCCCCAGCCTCGAGCCCGAACTCACGGTGAGGTTGCCGGCGTTGTGGCTGTTCACGAACACGATGGTTCTTCCGTCGCCGCTGAGACGCGCGGCCTGAACCGCGCCATCCGGGCTGGCGAGCACCGTGGCGGAGCTTCCGTCCACATTCACGACACGCAGGAAGGAGGCGTTCCACACCAGCGCCTTCGCTCCATCGTCGCTGACGCTGAAGTAATGCGCATTGGCAGTGGCGTCGGTATCGATGCGCCGCAGTCCCGAGCCGTCCGTGTTGACGACCCACAGCTCGTTCGTCCTCATCGTGAAGAAAGCCCGCGCGCCGTTGCGGCTGATCGCCGGCCAGTTATAGAGATCGGGCGGCGCCGCCAGCGAAGTGATCTCGTGGTAGGTGATGGTCCGCAGAATACTGCTCACGGCGGGCGCGACGCCCTGGCCGGTAAGCGCAACGGTCACCGAGGGCCGGGCCGCATCGCTGCTGGTAATCGTGAGTGAGCCCGACGCCGCGCCCGGCAGCGCCGGAGAGAAGCGCACCGTGTAGTCGACCGACCCGCCCGCGGCGATGTTTACCGACGGAGGCGGCGAGATCAGGGCGAATAGCGCTCCAGCGACGGCGATGGAACGAACCGCCAGTTCGGCCGACCCCGTGTTGCTCACAGTGAGCTTCAGATCCCGGGTCTGCCCGGTGGTCACGCCGCCGAAATCGAGCGATTGCGGCGTGATCGAGATGGATGGCGAGGGCCCTGCCGTTCCGGTTCCGGTCAAGGCCAGCGTCACGGTCGACCGGGACGGATCATTGCTTGGAATGGAAAGGGTGGCCGAGACGGCGCCCGCCGTATTCGGAGCGAAGCGAATGGTGACGTCAGCCGACTGCCCGGCCTGAATCGACAGCGGCAGAGCAGGCGCGGTGACGCTGAAGCGCGGACTGCTGCTGGTGATCGCGTTCAAGGTGAGCGGAGACAGCCCGTTGTTCGAAACGGTGAATCTCAGGTCCTTCGTCTGGCCGGAATTCAGCGTGCCGAAGGCCAGCGCGGACGTGCTCAGCCGGATCGCGGGAACAGGATTGTCGAACGCCTGGCCGGTCAGCGGAATACGCAAATCAGGCAAGCTCGCATCGCCGCTGGTCAACTCCAGCACGCCCTGCTGCGCGCCGGTGGACGTGGGGGACCAGCGCACCGCAATGGCGCGCTGCCCTTCCGCCGGGATCAACAGCGGCCCGCTTCCGGAGAGCACCTGGAACTGACCGGGGGCGATCCGTCCGGACGCCGTCAGCGGCCCGCTTCCGGAGTTGGCGAGCAGCAGCGTCCGGTCCGAGCTCTGGCCCACCGTTCCGTTCAGGAATTCGAGCGCGGTCTGGTCGAACGTCAACTGGGGACGCTGCGTCACCGTGACCGGTCCGGTTACCGCCGCCGCTGTCTCGATCCCTTTGCTCGCCAGCACGCGGAACAGCACTTGCGGCCCTCCGGAGATGCGGACTCCGTCGACTTCGAATTGAGTATCCTGGATGCCGATGGCAAGCGGTGTCCACGAGTTTCCGTTGTCGGCCGAGTACTGCACGGCGTAGACCGCATCGGCGGAGGTCCATTGGAGAAGCCGCTTTCCCTGCCATATGTCGCCCGCCTGCGGGTTGACGATGCTGAGCGCGGGCGCTCCCCCGTTCACCTGAAGCGAGCTCAACTCGGCGCCGGAATCCCGGAGGACGAGAGCGACGCGCGTGGTTCCGGCGGGCAGCGGCGCTTTGACTTCAAAACCGCCTGCTCCGGCGGGCTCCGCCGTCTCCGGGAAGAACGGCGTAAAGCAATAGTCGGCCGCTGCGCCGCCGGAGAAGCGCAGGCAGTAAGCCGCGGCGGGATCCGATGGCTCTCCCGGAAAGGACGAATTCACCCGGAAGCCCGGCTCCAGTTGGGCGCTGCCGTCGGGCAAGACGCGGCCTCCGATCACGAGGTAGTCCGACGGCTCCGATTTCGGCGGGGACGCGGCGTTGGCATAGAAGAGCCCCTGAAATGCCGCCACCGACGGCCAGCCGCCCGCGGTGAGGTCGGGCGTCGCGCCGGGCACTACCTTGGCCGCGCGGATGTCGAACCCGCCGGGACCAGCGGAGGCGTCGGCGCGCAATCCCAAATTGCGGGCGACCGCGGCGGCGAGCTGTTGCGCCGCGTTCTGATTCACTCCCGTCCAGGAAACACGGCCGTGTCCACCGCTGCCTGTGCCCGGGACCCATGCGTGCAGGTAGTCCACCGCAGTGGCCGGCTCGAGCAGATAGTAGTACGAAAGCAGGAACCGCGTCAGGTCGATTGAGGAAAGCACGCGCGGCCATTCGATGGCGGCGGCGGCCACCGGGTTGTACTCGACGCCGCCATCGGGCAGCGGGAGCGCCGACTGGAGCAAGCCCGAAACATCGCCGGGGTCGCCGGCGCATTGCCGCAAACCGGCGGCGTCCGGCGCGCAGAATTCAAGGTGCAGCACCCGGAAGACCGGCGGCCAGCCTGGAGCCGGCTGGAAGGTAGCCGTCGCCGTCTGTACTTTTTCCGGCGCTGTGTTCAAGCGCGCCGATGCCCGGACCTGCAGCGCCGCGCCGGGGCGAGTCCAGGACAAGGGCAGCATGAAATTGAGCGAGTGCCGCTGATTGTCGGGGTCTGGCGCGCCGGCCGGCGCGATTGCCGTGTCGCCGAAAGGCTTCAGCGTCTCGGGCATCCCATCGGCGGCCAGCGACCCCGAAATGCCCGAGCTAATGTCCCGCCCGCCGTTGCCGGCGCCCTGGAGAAATATCCTCGCAACCGTACTTTTCCCGGCAATGAGCGGCGCGCTGCCGGAGCGGTTCTGCGTCACTTGTACAAATTCGATATGGTCGATTGCGATGTCGGAAGCCTGCTGGCCACTCAGGCGCAAGACGCATGAGAGCAGGAGAATCAGGCCCCGGGTTCTTGTGCCTGGGTATGGATTCATCGCGTGGGACACGTTTTGAGAGATTGGATTCAGCTTACCACGGTATGTGGGGCGGCCGGCCGTGGATGGTCCATCACGTCAGCGCTGCGCCAATGAGCCTGACGGCTGCCGATATTTTGGGGGTTTCACCGCCCGACGGGCGTCGCGGGCGTAAAATAAGGGTATGAGCGGCCGCCCCTGCGATGCTCGCCCCGAGCTTTTCGGCTCCGACTAGAATCCGCCGAGATTCCCTTCAAAAGCAGAACTCATTTTCAGGAGGAGTCATGCGCACGGAAACAGACGCGATCCGTCAGGACCTGCCGCACATCCGCGGGCCGCTGCCCGGCCCCAACGCCACAAAACTAATCGAACGGGACAGCCGTACCCTGTCGCCATCGTACACGCGCAGCTACCCGCTCGCCGCTGAGCGGGGAGAAGGAGCCATCGTTACCGACGTCGACGGCAATCGCTTCCTCGACTGCAACGCGGGCATCGCCGTCGTGGCCACCGGACACTGCCACCCGCGCGTCGTCGAGGCGATCCAAAAACAAGCGGCGCAGCTGATCCACATGTCGGGCACCGATTTTTATTACCCGAACATGGTGGAGCTGGCCGAAAAGCTGGCCGCCCTGGCGCCCGGCGGAGTTCCGCGCCGGGTCTACTTCGGAAACTCCGGAACGGAGGCCGTGGAAGCCGCCCTGAAACTGGCGCGATACCACACCGGCCGTCATCGCTTTATCGCCTTCACCGGCGCTTTCCATGGCCGCACGCTGGGCGCGCTCTCGCTTACCGCCAGCAAGGCCGTACAGCGCCGCGGATTCGGTCCGCTGCTCTCCGGCGTTCACCATACGCCTTACGCCTACTGCTACCGATGCGCGTACGGCAAGACTCCGGATACCTGCGCGGTGGAATGCGCGGCCGTCATCGAAAACCAGATCGTCAGGACCATCGCGCCGGCCGACGAAGTGGCCGCCATCGTGGTCGAGCCGGTTCAGGGCGAGGGCGGCTACATCGTTCCGCCGCCGAAATTTCTCATAGAGCTGGAGCGGATCACCCGCAAGAACGGGATGCTGCTGATCTTCGACGAGGTGCAGTCCGGCATGGGCCGCACGGGGCGCATGTGGGCGGCCGATCACGCCGGCGTCGTCCCCGACATCATGGCGGTCGCCAAAGGGATTGCCAGCGGGCTGCCGCTCTCGGCCACGATTTCGCGCGCCGAGATCATGCGCTGGCCTCCCGGCGCGCATGCCAGCACATTTGGAGGAAATCCGGTGGCTGTAGCCGCGTCTCTGGCCACCCTCGAACTGCTCGAAAAAGAGCTGGTCGACAATGCCGCGCGAATAGGCGACCATATGATGGATCGGATGAGATCCTGGCCGCGGCGCTTCGCCAATGCGGGGGATGTGCGGGGGCTCGGCCTCATGCTGGCCGTCGAGCTGGTGAAGAACAAGGAAACACGGGAGCCGTTCCCGGAAATGCGGAATCGCGTGGTCCAGACAGCGTTCGAGCGCGGGCTGCTCGTGCTCGGAGCCGGCGAGAGTTCGATCCGGCTCAGCCCGCCGCTGGTCTTCACGCGGGACCAGGCGGATTTCGCGCTCGGAGTTCTGGAAGAATGCATGAATGAAGCCGCGCACGCTTGACGTCGGGTGCGGGATCAACAAGTATCCCGGCGCCATCGGTATCGACCGCAACCCCGCCTGTCATCCCGACGTGCTCTGCGATCTCGACCGGATCCCCTATCCCTTCGCCGACAGCAGCTTCGACAACCTGCGCGCCATTCACGTCATCGAGCACGTAGCCGACGTCATCCGGTCCATGGAGGAATTTCACCGGCTGGTCCGTCCCGGCGGACGGGTCCGGATCGAAACCCCGCACTACACCGATTTCAGCTCCTTCTGCGACCCCACTCACCGCTGGCACCTCAATACATTTTCGTTCCGCTACTTCGGCGAGAACCACGCGGGGTTCGGCTACTACTCGGCATGCCGCTTCCGCGAAGTTTCGCTCCGCGTCAAGCTCCTGGCGTTCTGGCGATGGCTCGGGTTCGAGTTTCTGGTGAACCGGTTTCCGCGTTACCGGAGGTTTTGGGAGCACTACCTCTGCTTCATCGTGCGGGGCAAGGTGATGGAGTTCGAATTCGAGGTACTCAAATGATCGGATGGCTGTACAAGCTGGCGGATTCCGCCCGCGACCGCGGCCGCCGCAGGTTCTGGCCCGCCGGGCACGCAGACGGCCGGCGCGCCGAAGATCTGGCGCATCGTTTCCTTCAGAAGCGGGGAATGGTGATCGTGGCGCGTAACTATCGGCCTCCGGCCGGCGGCGGCGAAATCGACCTGATCGGGTGGGACGGCGACCGGCTTTCCTTCATCGAAGTGAAAGCTCGCGCCGGCGATCGATACGAAGCGCCGGAGCACGCCGTGGACCTGGAGAAGCAGCGCTTCCTCGAGCGGGCGGCGCGCGACTACGCGCGGCGGGCTGGCGTCAACTGGACTCAGGTGCGGTTCGATATTGTCAGCGTCGTATTCTCCCGTCCGGTGCGGATAGACCTGTTTGCCGATGCATTCGAGCCGCGGCGGACGGTATAATAAGCCTCCGCTCGATGTTTTCAGTACCGTGACAACTCAGCAATGAGAATGGAATCGAAGCCGCCAGCCCGGAATGGAGCGGCTCTGTGGAGAGGAATCGTTTTTGCCGGAGCTTCGTAAAGATCCAATCACAGGACGTTGGGTTATCGTGGCCACAGGCCGGGCCAAGCGCCCCAGCGATTTCTACAGGGAGCCGGTGAAGCCGTTTCGAAATGGGTTTTGCCCGTTCTGCTACGGCGCCGAGCAGAAGACACCGCCCGAAGTGCTCGCTTTCCGTCAGAGCGGTGGGGCGAACCAGCCGGGCTGGTCGCTGCGAGTGGTGCCCAACAAATTCCCGGCGCTGCAGATCGAAGGCGACCTGGACCGGCAGGGCGATGGCATGTTCGACCGCATGAACGGCGTGGGAGCCCACGAAGTCATTATCGAAACGCCGGATCACCACGCAACCCTGGTGGACCTGCCGGAGAAGCAGGTGGAGGATCTGCTATGGGCTTTCAAGAACCGTGTTCTCGACCTGCGCCAGGACCGCCGCCTCCGGTACACGGTCCTGTTCAAGAACCATGGCGAAGCGGCCGGGGCGTCGCTCGAGCACACACATTCGCAGTTGATCGCCCTGCCGGTCGTGCCCAAGCGGGTGCGCGAGGAGATCGACGGAGCGCAGTCCTACTTCGAGTATAAGGAGCGCTGCATCTTTTGCGACATCGCTCGCCAGGAAGCACGGACAGGCGCGAGGCTGGTGACCGAAACCGAGCTGTTCGTGGCGATATGCCCCTACGCGTCCCGGTTCCCGTTCGAGACCTGGATCCTGCCGAAGCGGCACGAAGCTCATTTCGAAGATACGGATTCGGCGACCTTGCAGAACCTGGCCTGGGTGCTGCGGAGTACGCTGAGGAAGATCGACCAGGCGCTGGAGCGCCCCCCCTACAATTTCATCATTCACACTGCCCCGCTGCAGGAAGGCAACATGCCGCAGTATCACTGGCACATCGAGATCATGCCCACGCTGACGCGGGTCGCCGGATTCGAATGGGCGACCGGATGCTTCATCAATCCTACGCCGCCGGAAGAGGCGGCCAAGTTTTTGAGGGAAGCGGGGATCGCGTAGCACGATTCACCGGCCTGGCAGGAAAATACGTGTCCGGTAATCCAGGTCGTGGCTTGCGTCTTCCCGGACGATCGACACCTGCACCGTCCGGCCGACGCGCTCCGGTGACGCCAGAGTGACGCTGTAATGCGAGCCGATCAGCGAGAACGATTTTTCGAGCGCGGCGGGAACCTCTCCGCTCCATCGGCACAAGGTCGCCTTACCGCCGGTCGTCTCCGCAAGCTGCTTTAGACCATTCTGGTACGCGTCATTGATCCGGTCCGTGCGGTAACTCAGGTGTACCAGAAAAATGGGGGCTTGCTGCCCGGCGAGTACGCTCTCGACCTGCGAAATCTTCTCCTGAACCAGAGTCTCCGGAAATCGCCGGCTCAGATCGTGGGAGTCGCTCGAATTGATCACCGGGTTCGTGAAATCCTCGCGGTAATTCGCCACGTCGCTGTCGCTAATGTACAGCAGCGCCACCCGCACGGTGGTCTTGGCCAAAATGGCATCGGCGATGCGGCCGGCCGCTTCTATCGTATCCAGCAGTCCGGCCTTGCCGCTGACCGGCAGCGAACTGATGGCCTGCGCCAGCGATTCGTGGTCTGCGGTCGGATTGGCCAGAACTCTCAGCCCGTCCTGAGCTCGCAACAGGCCCACGTCCGTGCGCGGCGGCAGCTTCCGGATCTCGTTGAGCAAAGCTTCCCTGGCGGGCTCGACGGTAGAAGGGTCACCCGCCAGGTCGAGGACGATCAGCAGCATCAAATCGTCCACCGGACCTCTGATTGCCAGTACACGGGCATCCGATCCATCCAGGGTGGCTCTGAGGTCCATCGCCTTCAGGGGAGTGTCCGCCCAGACAGGAATCCGGATTTGCCGGAGCCGGGGCGGCTTCGGGTCCGCGGCGTAGCAAGGCCACACCAGGGCAAAGGCCACACAGAGCCGTATCGTTCTGCCGGGTGCGGTCAAAAGCTGAACCTCACTCCTACTTGAATCACGCGTCCTCCCGCCGATCCGATAATCCTGCCGGCATTCAGGTTAGGCGCCTGCGCAGGACCGATTACATTGTCCGGATCGTTCCAATTTGCATGATTGATAAAGTCGAAAGCCTGCGCGCTGAATTCGAAAGTGCGGTCCGGCGAGAGTGCGAACCTCTTGGTCAACGCGGCGTCATAGTTCTGATTTCCGGGGTTACGCAGGGACCCGTGAGTGCGCGAGGCGTCGCCGATCGTAAAGTCCGGCGGTTGATCGAAAGCCGCCGGATTGAACCACAACTCAGGACCGGGGTCGCGCACATGCGCATTCACGCCGGGCGCCACGTTGACATGCAGCGCCTGCGCTACGCCGCCTGTATTATTGAACTGCGGGCGGAGATAGATCGGATTACCGCTCGAAAGCGCGGCCGTGCCGCTAATCGACCACCCGTCGAGCAGGCGCCGCCGCCAGTCGCCGAAATTGAGAAAAGACTTGTTCGGGCCAAACGGTAATTCGTAAACGTAGCTGACCTCCAGTCTCTGCGGCAGGCTGCCTGGCGTCAGCGACCACTCGTTGCGCCGGTCGAAGAAATCCTGCTTCCCGTAAGGTCCCGAATAGTCGTCCAGCTGTTTGGAGAATTCATAATAGGCCACCAGCGAGAGGCCCTTCGAAGCGCGCCGTTCCACCCGCAGGAACGCCGAGTCGCGCTGGTAGCGGCCCAGAGAATACGCGTTGTACACGTCGAAACCCTTGTACTGAGGATAGGCGCGCAGGGAGCGGTTGAAAGTCTCGTCATTGAGCCGGTCGCGGAATCGCAGCGACTCCAGCGGAAGAGCATTCGGATTCGCGGCTCCGTTTCCGACCAGCAGGTTCTTCCCTCCGGCATGGGAAACGCCTGCGGTAATCGCGATCGAGCCTGGCGCCTCACGTTCCACGCTCAGCGTGACGGACTGGTAGGTGGGCAGGCGTCCTGATGCGTCCACCAGATCCGCCACCGTGTTATCGGCCGCCTCGGGGCGGAGGTCCGGGACGGGTCTCGACGGCGGAACACCGCCCGCCAGCACGAGCGCGGGCGCTAACTGAACGTTCTGCGAAATGTAGGTGGGATAGCCGCTGAATCCCTGAGTGCCCGACTGGGCGGTGTGGAGCGGGATGGGCGAGTAACTTCGCGCAAATGAGGCGCGTATGACGGCGCGTGAATCGCCCGGGGGATTCCAGGCGATGCTCAGACTCGGCTCCAGCCACCAACGATCCGGCTGAAATGACCGTCCGTAGCCCGCGCGCCCCGCCGCGGCCAGAGCGCCCTTGCGTCCGGCGACAGGATTCCAGGCGGCGAGGTCCACGGTCGACTGGCGGTCGTATTTCTCCACTCTCGGCGTGCCGTGCTCCAGGTTGATTCCCAGGCTGATGGTGAGCCCTTTTCCGGCCTCATAATGGTCCCGCAAGGCGACGAGCTGCTGGCTCCGCCGGAAATAGGAGGGTTCCTTTACGATACTGCTTTCCGCATAATCCGCGAGCCCCAACAGGAAACTCGCAAATGCGTGACCGGTGTTCACGATGCCGGGCAGACTGGTGAGCCCGGACGAAAAGTTGAACGAACCCGCCGGGTACTGCGGCCAAAAAGTATCTACCTGGTAAGACACGGCTTGCCCCACCAGCCGCAGCCCGTGCCGGCCGCGGCGGGTGGAGAGCGCTTCGGTCCCAACAAAGTGGTTCTGCGCGTTTCTCGAGATTGGATATGAATGCCCCATGCCGAGGTAGGGAGAAAAGCGCATCACCGGAAATGATTGGCCGTCGATACCGCGCAGCGACAGGGCAGCGGAGTAATTCGCACTGTCTGTGGCGTCTCCATTTTCGGAGCTGTTCGACGCTGCCTGGAACGTCAGCGTGTTGACCGTGCGCGAGGAGGCCGTGAGAACATGCTGCAGCGAGCCACTCCGGGTCTGGTACTTCCGGTCGGATGCGCCCGGATTGGCGGCGCTCGGAAACCAGCGCGCCGCGCCCAGAAAGCCGTTCGAGAGCGACAACTGCACGCTGATGCGGCTCCGTTCTTTCACCGAGTGGTCGAACTTGACGATCATGCCGTTCGCGGTGTTGGTCTCGGGGGAGTTGACGAAATAGTTGTTTTGGAAGAAGGGCCCCGCCGCAGCGTTCGGCGGTGGATAATACGATACGATCTTCCGCGAGACTTCGTCCAGACGCGCATTGGGAATGCGGTTGCCGGGGAACGGATCACGCAGGTACTGGAGATTCTCGACGGACACCGGACGCGCCGGGTCGAACGCCTCGTTCGGCCGTGTGCCGGCCGGATCGAAGACCGGCAGCAGACTGCCCGCCTGATCCACCACCGCCGAGTAGTCACCGGCGCGCTCAGCCAGGGTGGGAACCGTTCGAAGATAGGTCCGCGAGATGCGCTCCCGGACTCCTTCATAGGACAGCAAGACAAAAGATCTTCGCGCCCGCGCCAGCTTGGGGATCCACAGCGGTCCGGCGATGTTGAACCCGAACTGGTTTCTGCGCAGAATCGCCTTGTCCGAGCCCCGCTGCCGGACTTCGTGCGGCATGGCGTCCAGCGCATCGTTGCGGAAGTTTTCGAAAATCCTGCCGTGCCATTGCGGTCGGAACGAAGCTCCACCGGCTTGCGGGCTGCCGGCGCCGGGGCCTAGCGCGCGAGTCTGGATCTTGAATTCCTCGACGGCGCGTTCCATCTCCGTCGGCCGCTTCTGTTGAGCAACGCCATGTGCGCACAGAACAATAATGATGACCGGAGTCCGCATCGCTGCGCGCCGCCCCCGCACTATTTCAGGAACTGGCTCAACGTCATGAAGGTAACTCGCTGTTGAGCCTGGGTACGCGCCATCGGGGAGTAAACATAGACGAGAGTCGCTTTGATTTGCGCCTGCTTACCGGCGGGCATGGCGAAGGAAAAGGTTTCCGAACGTTTCTCTCCCGGGGCCAGTCTGGTATCCGAAACGGCTTTAGCGCCTTTCACGAACACGAAGTGCTCCCGGGTCAGAACCGTGCCGTGCTGGTCCGCAATCTTTCGGGTCAACACTCGTTCTTCACGGAACTGAGAACCCGCGTAGGAATCCGCACGCACTTCGAGAACCAGTTGCCGCAACGGGGATCCCGTCGGGAAGTAATGTCCGGCGAGTTGATTCAAGAGGTCTACCTTGACTCTGACGTTGCCCCCTTCGCGCCACGCAAAAAGCTGCGCCTTGATCGCCCGGTTGAGCTGTTCCAGCGAGTGGCTGCCGGGCATTTGATGAAGGTTGATCTGCGCATGCTGCGTGCGCGCCACGCGCGGATCCACTACGTCGCCGGCAACCCGGTACATGTGACACGACTGGCATTCTTTCCCCTGCCTGGCATAACTGCTGTTCTTCCACTCCGAATAGGTCGTCAGAACGGAAAATCCGGCCGCGTTCTTATATTCGTGACACGTCGCGCACATGGTCGAAGATGAGTGCAGGGGTGAATACGCCACGCCGTGCGCCGTAGAAACCGAGTCTTTCCATGGACCGCTCTTTATGAGGGCGAAGGTTACCACGGCCTTGGGCGGCTCGCCCAGAGACAAGTCCCGCACCGAATGGCAATAGTCGCACGTCACCCCCTCCCAACTGACCTTCTTTTCCAGTCTCAGGTCGCCGGTCTTGACAGCGATCGGGGCGTGACACCCGAGGCAGGTCTTGCGCGCATCGGGGCCGAAATCACCTTCCGCGAGCGCCAGCGACTCCTGGAAAAGCCGGCTTTCCATGGCCTCCGAGTGGGACGATGTCTTCCAGGCTTCATGGATAGTCCGGTGGCAGCGGCCGCACACTTCAGCGGAGGCCGGCGGAGTCATGTCCCCCGACCCGGCGGCAGCCGCGAACAGCAGAAGCGGAAACAACATGGCCCCCCCTAATCTAGGTGGATGAGGCTTTCTGGCCAGCCTCGATCCGGCGAATCGTCAACCACAATCCGGCCAGCGTAATTACAATGAATACGAGCGACACCGCCAGGCCGATCCTGCGGTGATCTCTCTCTCGAAGCGCGGCGGCGCCGGCGTTCCAGGTTTCCTGACTCACCGCGAGGCCGTCGGTTACCCGCTTCCGAACCGCCTCCACTTGAAACGCATGCAGCGCCACCCGTGCTTTTATCAGGTTCTCTTTGGCGTCGGTCTGCCGTATCAGCGCTTCAGACACTTCCATACCGTAGCTTCGGCTGCGTTCGAGAATTCTGTCCGAGCGTTGCACGGATTCGTCCAGGTTATGAATCAGCGATGACATTTCCAGAGCCGCTTTTCCGCCGGCGCTGTTTTCGTCGTGGCACTGGGAACAAATCGACGAAGAACCGGCCAGCATCTTATCCGACGGACGCTGGATTGCGTGATTCGAGTGACACACGACGCAGGCGCCCATGTCCGCAAAAGCAGCCTGGTGCGGGCTCTTCGAAAAAAGTTCTTCAAAAACCACGTGACAGGTTCCGCAAACGGAAGCGACCGAAGTCACTTGTGGCGGAGTGGCTCCATGGTTGCCATGGCAGGTCGCGCAATTCGGAGCCGAGAGATCATTCCCCTTCGACAACGCCTGCCAGTGTACGCTGGTCTGGTAATCGGCAAACTGGGTCGTCCCGATCTTGTATTTCGCCATGTGCTGCGCGCTCGCGTGACAACTCGCGCAGGTCTGCGGCAGCCGCAGCGGATGGGTGGGCGATTTTGGATCTTTGACTGCGCGGATATCGTGCACGCTGTGGCAGTCGATGCAGGTGGCCACAGCGTCGTCCCCCGCGGCCAGCCGCTTGCCGTGCACACTGGTCTGATATTGTGCGAGTTGATCGACCCGTTGCTGGGGCCTGAACTTGTGTATCAGGGTTGCGTCGCTGTGACAGCGGGCGCACAGCTTGGGGATTGCGGTCCGTGGAACCTTGCCGACGAATCCGCGGGACGCGCTCATGGAAATTTCGAGGTCGTCCGAGCTTGGATCCCCCCCGTGACAGTCGTTACAGCGAAATCCATGACGGGAGTGGATGTCACCGCCGAAGGCCTTGGCCGGCGCCTGAAGATTGCCCTCGAGAAGGGAGTGGCATTCGAGACAACTGTCCTTGGCGGCCATCGCCACGCCAATCATGAAAAAACCGGCCAGTAGTGGCTTCATCGGAAGTACCCCAAAAGGGAGAACGCCGACAGGTAGGCGATCAGGAGCACACCCGCTCCCGTCACCCACCGGACCCGGGTCGATCCTTGCCTGTCCACGGCCCAAAACGGCAGCGTGACCCACCAGACGGCGAGCAGTGAAAACCCCACGATGCCCAGCAGTTCTCCGTCGAGCCGGAGCACGTGACTGGGAATCAGCTTCAAGGTGTAGAAAGGCGCGAGGAAGTACCACTCCGGCCGGATGCCTGCCGGCGCCGAGGCGAACGGGTCCGCCTTCTCACCCAGCTCCCATGGAAATATGGCGGCCAAGGAACCGAGGACGGCCAGCGCTCCGTACCAGGCCATGAGCTCCCGCAAGAAGAAGTTCGGGTAAAACGGCATCTGCCGCAGCTTCCCATCCCGGATCCAAGGGGGCGTGCTGATGCCGTGCTTTTGGACCAGCAGCAAGTGAACCAGCAGGAGCATCGTGGTCAGCGCCGGCAGCACAGCCACGTGCAAGGCGAAGAAGCGACTCAGCGTGGCTCCGGCCACATCCTCTCCGCCGCGAAGATACCGCGCCAGCTCGAGGCCGATGAGCGGAACACCGGCGGCCATGTCCGTCCCCACTTTGGTGGCGAAGTAGGAGACCTTGTTCCAGGGCAGGAGATAGCCGCTGAAGCCAAACGCCAGCGCCAGCCCCAACAGGGCGATGCCGCTCAGCCATGTCAATTCCCGCGGCCTGCGGTAAGCGTGCAGGAATACCACGCTGAACATATGGACAAAGGCCGCCAGGATCATTAAATTCGCCGACCAACTATGAACGGAGCGGACCAGCCATCCGAACTCGACCTTGGTCATGATGAACTGGACACTCTCGTAGGCTTCCGTCGTCGTGGGCCGGTAATAAAACAGAAGCAGAATCCCGGTCACTACCTGAATGAGAAATAAGAACAGGGTGATCCCGCCGAAGTAGTACCAGACGGTCGCCGAGTGGACCGGAACTGTCTTGTGAGCCAGGACGCTGCGGATCGAATCCAACCCGATGCGTTCGCCAATCCATCCTGCCGGCTCGTTCGTTTTGGAGCTAAGCGACACTCAACCTCCTTAAGGTCAGGCGAGCCGGGAAACCGTGATTTCTTCCGCTTTGAGGCGCACAGTGTATTCTTCCAAAGGCCTGGGTGGCGGTCCGGAAACGACCTGGCCGTTGAGGTCATAGAAACCGTTGTGGCAGGCGCACCAGATCTGGCGCTTCTCTTCATGGAATTGAACCGTGCAGTTCAGGTGACTGCACACCGCGGAATAGGCCTTCCATTCCGTCTCGCTCAGGCGCATCAAGAGAACGGGTCGCGCGCCGAACTTGATGATCTTAGCCGTGTTCGGCTTCAAATCACCCACTTTCCCGGCGGGGGCCTCATTGACGGAGGCTTCCGCCGCCTGCGGTGGCTTCAGGAAACGAAAAGCCGGATAGAAAAACGACAGAATCGACCCGCTGACTCCGCCTCCCAGGATCCACTGTATGAAAGTTCGGCGTCCTTCTTGCATATGTGTTTGCGTCCACGGCAATCCTCAGGCCAATTCGGAAAGTGAGGTATCCGCAAGCTTGGGCAGTCCGGACGATTCGAAGCGCTGCGCGAGATACCTCACATGATGGGTGAGGACACCCAAGCCAGGGCTGACCATTATTTCTTTAAAGAGCGGACGTAGCTCACGACATTGTCTATGTCCTTACCCGCGACGCTCTTGACCGGCTTCATCTTGCCCTTTCCCTTGGTGATTGTTTCCTTTAAATCCTCGTCACTCATCTTCTGGACTTCCGCCGAACCCAGGTCCTTGATGTCTATTTTCATCATCTTGACGATGTTCGGGTTGGCCACGCCCG